>JBGPVY010000044.1:0-16166 GCA_041491905.1 Nitrospiraceae bacterium
ACTCGACAACATAAGCGCACCAGAATCTGGACACACAACAACGCGCGCTATCGAAATCGATTTGCGTCAGGTTACGAGGAGTAGTGGCATCTTGCCTTCGATGCCACTACTCCTCGGGACTGAGTCCCAGATCTACGGTCAGAGAGCCGGTCGAAGGTACCGTGATCGTCTTGGTTCTGGTGCCTAGGGCTTCCTGCCACATTCGGAGCCGGTACGTGCCGGGCGGCACCTGCGCCATCTCAAACCGCCCTGTACTGTCAGTCATAGCAAAGTAAGGATGGTCAAACACATGCATAGACGCCTGCATAAACGTATGGGCATCGCAACGGATATCGAAGAAGCCGGCTATCTGTAATGTTTTTATGATGACATCTACTCCGGCAGGCTGAACCACATTAATGATCGTCGGGCCCGATCGGCCATCGATTCGCATGTGTGTGTTGTGCAAGATGGGATCGCTGTTCAAAATCTCGAGCACGGTTCCCACGACTGCGACGTTGGTTCGGGGCACGAACCGGCAGGTGCGGTTCTCAAATGTAATGACAGTTTTGTCTGGCACGAGGGGTTTGCCTCTGCCGATGCCTTCAAGACTAATGACCACGCCTTCGATTCCACCAGAGGCGCGCTCAACTTGAATCTTGTCGATAGAGACAGTCTCGCCGCAAAACCTGCTGTCTCGATGCACGGGCACGCGGTCGGGCTTGGGGAGAGAACCGGTATACAGCACCCTGCCGCTCACGGTCACGCCCGCAACAGTGGGATCACCCTCGTATGCCATCACAGGCTCGAGCACGGCAAGTACGGCCAAAACCAGGATGGGCACGATGAACTCTTTACTCATCCAACTCGCTGGTCTTTTCATGGCGCCCTCACGGCAGAGTGTAGCCCGTATTGTGGCTCATTTGTCACTCTGGTCTTCTAAATGTCATGACTGCTTCAGGAGTCGGCAGAATTACAAGCGCTCCAGCAGCCGCTCTTGTTTCATGCGAAATTGCTCCTCGCTGATCAGACCTCGGTCACGAAGTCGCTTCAGGGTACGCAAGCGATCCTCGATCGAACTTCCAACGGCTTCTCCATCACCGCTGACGTCGTCGTTCAACTGAGCCGAATAATCAATGCTGAGTTCGGGGACCTGTTTCAACAGGGACTGCGTGAGATCCTTGCGCCGCACCCTTTGCAGGGCTTGATAACTCTGCGGAATGACATCATAAAAGCTGTCTCCAGCCGGACGGAGCGGATCATTCCAGATTTGTTCCCGAATAAAGGCCATCGAGACAGGTTGACGATAATTGGCCACAATAAGATGGAGCCGTTCCCCCTCGACAAAAAAACCGCCTGATTCAATCTCAACCACGCCAAGTTCTCGCGGGTGGCTCAGGTAGAACACGACCCATTCATCTGGTCTTGCCTTCTGAAAGCCCTCAGCGAGGTGCTTGGCCAGATACCGCTTCTCATCCTCATCGAAGGCAGGACGCGGAGCAGACCGAGTTGCGCCGAACGCGAGAAGCTTTTTCTGTTCTTGGATAAAAATGTTATCGAGGAGATGCGCCCACTCTGGTTCGCCCAATGCCACTGGATGGGCGAACTTCAATGCCACCCCATCTTGGCCCTCTCCATAGCGAGCCTGAAATCTGACATAGCGACTCTCTTCCTCGTTGATCGTTCGCATGAAGAGGTACGGCTGTGAGCAACTCGACAGGGCAATTGTCCCCAAAACAACCATGATCAGACTTACGGCTCCCAGCCACCTGGCTTCACGACTGTGATAGGGCATCAACATCACGTGCACCTCAATCAGCCCCAACTGGCGCTACCAGTTCGCCTGAAGCTCCAACAATGCCAAATGACCTGTAATCCCGCTAAACCGGTTATCGGTATAGGTATACTCCGCCGTTGTCCGCAGCCTGGTTTGGATCGGCATGACCACTCCAACCGTATAGTCCTTGCGAGTACTGTTGGGACGCGGCGCATTCAGGTCCATCCAGGAGTACCGCTCAAAGAATGTCAGCTCATGTCCCGTGACGTATTGTTGCGACTCAACGTAGAACGCGTTGCCTTCGATATCTGGGCTAAGTTGTCCAGGACTCACAACGAGCGAAGGGTTGTTATCGTGGCTCCTGATGTAGCCGCCTTGGATCTCAAAGAATCCCGACCCTCCCACCGGAAAGATTTTGCTGAGATTGAACCCAAATCGAGAAAAGTCGAACCGATTGCCGATCGAGGTCGGAGCACCGATTGTTCCCACTGGAGTTACCGCACCGTGATTCGTCCCCTGGTAATAGAACAGCGTGAATCCTGAAGCGATCTCATCGAGGATACGTTCGTACGCCACGAGATAATCTTTCTGCGGATCGATGTCGCCTAGATTGGCGGTGCCACTCCCAGTTTGATTCAGACCGTTCGATATTTGGAACAGCAGCCTCCCGGCCCCTCGAACATAGGCCACCTCCACCCCTTTCTGCCTCAAATCGAAATGGAAGGCTTGCGCAGCTCCATTGGCGAGTACACTCGTACTCGTGAGTGTCAAGGCTTGGATCGGAGGCAAACTAATTCCCGTTGGCCGGTCGAACCCTCCAACTCCTTCTTGTTGCAACATATGCATTTGCCCGACTCGAACGCTGATAAAACTGTCAGAATCGCCGTAGATGCCCTGCACATGTCCGTGAAAATCGACGCTCGTACTATTGTTCGAGGAGGCATGAATCCAGGCCGAGAAGTTTCGAGTGAGCGCACCGGAATAGAAGAGCGAAAGATCGGAAAAACGGAACTCGCTTCGTTCAACCGTTCCTTTCGTATTGTCATAGGCCAACTGGGCGCGGATTCTGGCAGCAAGAAAATTCCCCACATTCGTCAGATCCTGGTCCTTGTTGAATTCGGACGGGGTTCGATAGCCCGCACGGCGGAATTGCTGGCCAAAGGAATTCAGCCGCGGGACGACCGGGTAGTGGCACATCGCACAGTCAGCGTCGTATTTCCGGGCCCAAGCTGGAATCGCATGAGATTCCTGGGGGGCTGCCAGCACGATCGTGCCCAGAACGACGAGAGCGAGAATGATGACGGTCGCACCACCGGGTGATGCGCGACGGGGAAGTTCCGTTTGGAGAGTGATCTGTCCCATCCACCACGCCTCAGCTGGTCCGAAGACGAGAAGAGCCACGGACAGACTGACTCGCAATGTGCCAGCGGCATTATTCCTGGCGCACTGGACTCAGCATGAATCATGGCCCCAGAGTGCCTATGGCCTCCTCTGTCCGTGACAGGCCCTAACCCTAACCAGGCAGGCCTCCTTTTCTATAAAAGACGATTTGTTGACCGATCATAGATCACGTTCAGACACCAACCTGGATCAAAGAAGATACGTACCTGGATCTATTCTGATTCTTGGACCGATAGGGACGAATGGATTTCAAACGACCCTGGCAGGTACCCGGCTCCCCTGAGCGGTCGAAACAAACAACGACGCGCCAGTCAGAGAAGGTGTGGGAAATGTTCTTTGGGGGAGAAAACTGTTTACGGGCACACGGATATGGGGTGATATGTGGACCGAGAAATCGATCCAAGCGCATCGTTCTCTCCCGGGCCCGACGTCCGAGGCAACGGAGTGGAGCCTAGCCCCCTTGCATCAACAAAGTCAATGAGCTCAGAATAGTTGCGTAGGGTCGTATGCTGTAAGGAGGAGTTGTAGCAGTGGTCTTGAAAAAGATTTGATAGAGGGCAGGGCACAATGCGTTCGCCTCAGAAGGTACTGCTGGTGGCTGTCCTGTCGGCAGCGAGCTGCGCGGCCCTTCTCTGGTTTGCCCAAGAAAGTCCAACAGATCAAGGACTTCCACTGCTCGGTCTCTCATCGGGGACCATCGTGCTCGACGGGATGTCAGTTCCCGACATCGGACCATTACCAGCCCCTGTGCCAGTTTCCATCGGCAATGTACGTCACGCCGCTAAAATCGAGCTGGGCAAACAGCTCTTTTTCGACGGCCGCCTGTCGAGAAACAACCAAGTCTCCTGTGCTTATTGCCATATCCCCGGCTCAGGCTTTTCCGACCCTCACCCCACATCACTCGGTGTGGATGATCTCATCGGTGGTCGGCAGGCTCCCACGGTCCTGAACTCAGCATTCAGCCCTCTGCTCTTCTGGGATGGGCGCGCCAAATCCTTGGAAGAACAGACGCTCGGACCTATTCAAAACCCAATTGAAATGGCGGAAACGCTCGAACACCTCGTAGCAAAGCTCCGAACCGTCAAAGGCTATCGGCGGCAGTTTTGGAACGTGTTCGGCGCCGAGATCAGCCCGCAAGGGATTGCCAAAGCGATCGCCGCGTTTGCGCGCACGCTTATCTCAACCAACTCAGCATTCGACCAATACTCGTTGGGAAACAAGCAGGCTATGAATCAAGCGGCCATCAGAGGGATGGCGCTGTTCAAAAGCAAGGCCCGCTGCATACTTTGCCACAACGGACCGAACTTCACAGACAACCAATTTCACAATCTTGGCGTCCCCCAAGTAGGCCCCCTGAAAGTGGACCTCGGTCGCTATGACGTCACACGCCGGGAACAGGATAAAGGCGCGTTCAAGACACCCACTCTGCGCAGCATCCTCGAAACCGCACCCTATATGCACGATGGGGTCTTCTTGAGTCTGGAAGAAGTCATCGAGTTTCTAGACAAAGGCGGTGGGGCTAATCCAAATCTGAGTCCCCTCATGAAGCCACTTGGTCTGACACAAGAAGAAAAAGCGGACCTGCTCGCGTTTCTCGAAGCCCTCACGGGGGCGCCACTCAAGATCGAGCCTCCGCAGCTTCCTCTCTAGTAACGGTAACAAAGAAATCGCCCGCCTCAAACTCGCCGGCATGGGGATGCAGATTGATAAGCTGACGAAGGAGCAGGAGAAGTACCTTGCATCCTGGGAAATGGGAACCTAATCACGGGTCCTGTCGCTGACCAGCCCGTCCGTCCTCGCACCCCGCCCGGTGTAGGGACCCCGCTGCGGGCGGACGGGCGCCCAGGTCAGCGCCACCCGCGCTTAGAGCCTATTGCCCAGTCTGCTCGTTGGGAGTGAAGAAGAAAGGCCGCCTATGAAGGCGGCCTTTCTGTTTTCTTGAAGCCTCGTCAGCTGACCTTTCAAGCAAAGCCCGCTGATGAAGAGCCCCGACGAAGATCTACCTCAGGACACTCAGCAAGAACAATCATTAGCAAAAGGCGAGGATTCGTGATGGCTCACGTCATCATAGGTCATGGTGTGGCAGGGTGTTTTGGCACCAGCTTGGCACCAGATCTGGTCACGTGGTCGCTAAGCGTAGAAACAAACCCGTCACGTATATGAAAGACTCGGTTTCCCTTCGAGAGAGAGGATCTTTTTTCTGTCCCTGCTCAGCGGCGTGTCGGAATTCATTGGCGTAAGAAATGTACCCCTTCAGGATGGGCTTATATTCATTTGATACGTTGAGCTTGGAAATGAAAAGTTCGGCATTTGCTGATAAGTCCTTGTCGTTCCCTGCGGTTATTTTGGCTTGAGCTTCAAGGGCTTCATGCATGTCCGTGACGACATCCGATAGCAATTCAGGTTTGTTGTTAGAGTGCAAAAAATGGTCAAGCCCTTTCCGAAAGGGAACTAGAACGCCTTCTTGCTTCGCTATTGACTCAAGGACATCGTTAACAAGTTTTTCGTCGAGTAAAGCCGATCCAGATGGAAGGAAACGGCCCTTGTCCTACCTAATTCCAATGTCTACTTCAGCTTCTTTCAAGACTGTCTTGATACTTGACTCAGCCATTTCGCGGGTCAGAGGAAATTCATACAAAGCTTCCAGAACCCGAACGTGCTCATTGAAACTATCTCCAAGGATAGTTGGCAAACATCCCCAGCCGGTCCAGCGTTCGCCAAGCTTTGTGCAGACAAATTTTTCAACGTCCGACGCTCTATGGTGTTCGTCTGAGGCCCATTTCATGATCACGGAAATTAAATTATGAGCTCGGTTTGTGAACCGTCGCTTTGCCTCATCTATGCCAACTTCAATATTAAAACGCTGATGAAATTTCTCGGTCACGGCAAGTTCCTTGTACTGGGGGAGGAGTTTACCTAAATGGACTGGCCAACAGCAATCAAAGCACCGCTGATTAAGAGTCCCGACGAAGACCTACCTCAGAACACTCAGGACAACGAATCAGCAGCAAAAGGGGAGGATTCGTGATGGCGCAGGTCATCATGGATCATGGTGTGTCATGGTGTTTTGGCACCAGCTTGGCACCAGTCGTAGCCTGTTTGCCTTTCTGTACAAGATTTTCTAAAGCTATTTCGACGACTCCCTTTAGCGGTCCCCTTTTCTTGAACTCTATGAAGTCTGCGAGAAGGTTAGCAATCGACGCTGTAAGTTCTTCAATATCATCGGCGGTTGGTGTTTCGGAGCCTGTGAGTGCACCGCGTTTTCTACTGAAGCAAAACACCGGTTCTCCCTTTCTGACAAGCCACAGGGAATGCAGAATATCGTTTCTCTTTTCCGCTGTCTTTTCCACTCTCTTTAGGATCCCGAGAAATACCTTCCTGTCACTTTCTTTAAGTATGCGGTGTTTGGCACTTGAGCGTAGCTTTTCGATCAGGTGCTTGGTCGGTAGGTCCTTAGTAAGGATTCTGCCCAGGGCGGGATTCTGGTTCCAAACTTCCCAGCTGAATAGTTCAAGGAGAAAGTGGAGCAATGAGAAGCGGATTGCCAATTTGCCGATCGCCATTTCGTACGATCTTTCTAACTTTTCTTGTTCTTCAAGCTGTTTTTCAATCAGGGCTCTCGTAACAGCCTGTTTGGGATCGTCTTGGCTCATTGGAGTCGTTGGGTCCTTCGAGGGAATTCCAGTCTATGTGAGGAAGCTCTCGCGAATGGAGATACATTGTAACGGAAGTCGAGGCCGACGGCGATATCGATAGCGGTCCTCCGGTTTGCTATCAAAGACAATTTTGGAGAGAAGACATGCATCAGACCGAGGCATTCGCTGATGAAGAGTCAGCAGGCAATCGTAGCCTGGGGAGGAAGCGGCAACATTCTCGTGTATTACTGCAAATAATGGCCTGGGGCTTGGAGCGACTTACCGGAGCGCTCGCCCTTCGTAAGCCACAGATCCACTCTCTTCTGCCGCACCTCAACACCCATTCATCGCTGACGCTCTGGCAGGCCGCGGAAAAACCAGTTCGGCACAGCAGAACTTCGACAGCCTGCACGTCTGGGACAAGAAGAGAGCTCTCCCGCAGGATGCTCAAAAAGGTCAGACTTCTTACCCGCCCAACCCTGGCCCGCCGAGACGCGCCTTGTCCCAGGCAAGGCCGCAGCTTCGCAACTGACCCTCGTTTCACGTTTCACGCCTCACGTTTCACGATTTCAGCATCCTGCTAGTGCGATGGAGGCAGCACCGCTATGACGCGCAAGGGGCCGCCGGTACCGCCGGCGATTTTCATCGGCAGGGCAATCACGTCGAATCCCCGATGCGGAAGATCGCGGAGATCTCCCAGATTTTCGAACACCGGCACGTTCTGGGAGAGGAGCGCGATATGCGTCTCAAATTTGGTGGATTGACCATAATCAATCGAGGCGGTATCGATTCCGACGGCTTTGACCTGCCGCTCGCGCACGAGCCAGGCCGCCGCCTCGGGATGCAAGCCCGGGAAATGGAGCGCTCGTACCGCCTCCGGCCCCCTCAGCTCTGTACCCAGATACTGTTGCCGCGACGGCCAGTATCTGGCAAAGCCCGTGTCGAGCAACACGATTGCTCTGTTCGGGATTCGCCCGTGCCCTGCCTCCCATTGCTCGAAATCTTGGATGGTGACGAGGTAATCTCGATCACGGGCGCATTGGGCTGTGACGTCGATTCGGACCGCAGTTCCAACCAAGCGTTCGATCGGAACCTGATCCAGCGTCTGCCCACCCCTGGTAAAGTGAATGGGCGCATCGATGTGGGTGCCCCCATGTTCGGCCATTTCCAAGCGATTTGAGGCGTAGTAGTACCCGCCCGTCGTCTCCCCCGCCTGCTGGAGGACGAGCCGGAAGTCCTGTTCAGTCGGCCATACAATCGTGTCCGCCCCGAAGGAATGAGTGAGATCGATGAGCCGCGACTGCTCCCAGGCAAGACGATCAAGCCGAGAATGACCTGAAGCGCATCCCACACTAGCCAGCACGCATAGCACAACAAGCCAGCCGGCTACCAGATGACCCACACACACCCATGAACAATTCGTTGGCTCCTTCAGCATGGCATGCTCCTTCGTTCTGAAAACCTCCGTCAAATATTGTCAGTCCGCTGGGCAAGAAAGCAAATGGAGGCATTCTGATTTTCCAATCCATGACTCGATTGTGATGCACTCAAGGTGTGGTAGAGTGGAGTCCCAGGGCTTCATCCACCCTCCGTAGCAGACTACTGCAGAGGATGGGCAGCCGTGGCTGCCTGCGTAGGAGGGTGATGACGGGCGCTGAGATCGTACAGACCCAAGGCTCCTATGAGATCGAACACATTCCTTCCTCTTTCGCTCTCCGATTACGAGATTTCTCCTGAACAGGGGTTTCTCCCGAAGGACCCGCTTGAAAATCTTCCGGACTTGCCGACGCTCACCCATCTTGGGCATGAGTTGCCGAAATTGCTGAGCGCTCGGACGGTCCGGCGGTTCATCGACGAGCAACGCCAACTGCTCCCTTCCATCCCTCCAGCATGGCGCACAGAAGACTATCGGGCTGCGATGCGGATCCTTTCGTTCGCCGGTCACGCCTATGTGTGGGAAGTGCCGGACCAACCGGTTGCGACATTGCCACCACAATTGGCGAAACCCTGGCACGAAGTTGCGCAGCGGCTTGGCCGTCCGCCGGTGCTCTCCTATGCCTCCTATGCGCTCGACAACTGGCGACGACTCGACCAGACTAAGCCGATTCAGCTCGACAACATTGTGCTGCTCCAAAATTTTCTCGGTGGTTTGGATGAAGAGTGGTTTGTCGTGGTCCACATACAGATCGAGCGGGAAGCGGGATCGGGGCTGGCTGGACTCCTGCGCGGGATGAGGGGTGCGGCCGAGGACAAGGAGGACGAGGCCTTGCTTGGGCTCAAATCCTTGGCGTTGGCTCAAACGGCGATGCGCGACACGTTGCTCAGGATGAAAGAGCGTTGCGATCCCTACGTGTACTACAACCGCGTGCGGCCCTACATCCACGGCTGGAAGAACAGCCCTTCCTTACCGAAAGGGATCGCCTACGAGGGCGTCGAATCCTATGCCGGGCAGCCCCAACAATTCCGAGGTGAGACCGGCGCGCAAAGCTCAATTGTGCCTTGTCTCGACGCCGGACTCGGGATCGCCCATGCCCCTGACCCCTTGACCCTGTATTTACAAGAGATGCGCGACTACATGCCTCCGCGCCACCGTGCATTCCTACAGGTCCTAGAGAAGGCCACCGATGACCTGGGTCGACCCGTGCTCTCTGGCTATGTCCGCGATCGGAAATTCCGCACCCCCGATCTCTGGACTGCCTATTGCGCCTGCGTCGATCTCCTCGTACAGTTTCGCACGATCCACATCGACTATGCCGACAGCTATATTCACCGCCAGCAGCAGGCCCACGCGAGCAACCCCACTGCGGTGGGAACGGGCGGCACACCATTCATGCAGTATCTCCAAAAGCACCTCGATGAAACGAAACAGGCAATTGCTCCGTAGGTCCTTCTGACCGACTCGCTTCATAAGCGGCTACCGGACTATTGGCTGGAGCGGACGGCATGGGGAGCCCCACGGCTTCATCCACCCTCCGTAGCTGACTACTGCGGAGGACGGGCAGCCGTGATTTCCTGTGTAGTATGTGAACGGCAGAGGGTCAACCGGATCGTCGTTGACTACGCATTCTGAGCGGCGTATCGTTTCACCCAACTCCAAGAAGGAGGCCACGATGTCAGTTATGTGTTCCCTGGCCGTCTGCAAAGCACAGGATGGGATGTGCGGGCATGAGAAGGTGATGCTGAGCGTCGCCGCGCTTCTGGTTGCAGGTGTGGGCGCCTACCTGCTCCTCGGCTGACCGGAACACCTGAACGAGCTATCGTTCGGACGGCCCTGCTTGGGGTCGTGATATAGTATTGCGCTGCTTCCCTGGTCAAAAACCCGTGTGCTTCCATTCTGTTATAATCCCCGTCGCTGTTCCCAATAGCTGAGTTGCTCTCCTTCCCCGCGAGACCTCATCATGGCCACAGCCTATCAATACGATCCCACGCTGGCGCGGTTGCTCATACTCGATGAGCTGTTCGATCTTTCGCTCTACAAGGCACTGCGTGCGATTTCGACGGACGCTGATGCCGGGAACACGCTGGATGAGTTGGTGCTGATCGAAACAAGGCACTTGGCCTTCTGGCAAAAATTCTTCGACCTGAAGTTGGATCGCCTCAATCCGGGGCGGCGGCTGAAGCTGTGGTGCTTCACGTGGCTCTGCCGCCTGTTTGGTTCCACGGCGGTCCATCTCGTCTTGGAGGCGATCGAGGTTTACGGGGTCAGAAAGTACCTCGCCCTCTGGAAAGCCTACAAAGACCAGCCGCTGGGCGAAGCGCTCAAGGGTATTCTGCAGGACGAGTTCAAACATGAAGATGTGCTCGTGACGAAACTGACCGAGCGGAAGATCAATCCTGAAAAGATCCGCAATATCTTCCTTGGCCTCAATGACGGCTTGGTGGAGATTCTTGGCGCGGTGAGTGGATTTTTCGGCGCCTTTGGTGACGCCGTGACCGTCTTGATCGCTGCCGCAACCACAGCGGTGGCCGGCGCGCTGTCGATGGGAGCCGGCGCGTTTCTCGCCCTGAACTCCGAAAAGGAGGTGCGGGCGATGGAGTCGGCAAAGAAGCAATTCCTTGGAGAGGAGACCGGCTCGGCAGAGATGCAGGAGCAGCCGTTGAACTCAGCATTGTTTGTGGGCGGGGCCTATGTCATCGGCGCACTGGTGCCGGTACTCCCCGTGCTCTTCGGCGCCAAGGACGCGCTGGTTTCGGTCCTGATGGCGGGCACGATGGTCATCCTCGTGTCCACGATTCTCGCGTTTTTGTCCGGGATGGAGATGAAACGCCGCATCGTGCTCAATCTGGTGATTATTACCGTGGCGGTGAGCGTGAGCTATGCGATCGGATTGGCAGCGAAACAAATATGGGGGATCGCTGTTTAACAGGAGAACCGCCTCGCAGGATGCTCAAAAAGTTCGTCCAGCAAGGCCGCAGGCGGAGCAAGAACCGGAGGCGTACTCTCAGGGGTACGTTGAGGATTCTTGCGAGCTGAGAACGCCGCTGGCGGGCTTTTTCAGCATCCTGCGCTAGCGGCTGTGGACCATCGGCAACTCGCGCGAATTTTCTGCTTCCTGCTGAATGCGTAACCGTTCCAACCGCGATTCTTCCATCACGTTGTGCAGCATCTCGTCGCTCAACTGGGTCAGCTGTGCCGCAGCATCTTTCATATCGGCATGCTCGACGGAGCGGGACAGCACTTCAGCCTTCGTGGCGCCTTTCTTTTGGCCCAGGAACGGCTTGATGATGAGGTAGGCCACGTCCCGCGCCGGCATGAAGCGGAGAAACCGCCGCAGCAACCGGAACGTCTGTAGAGGATAGTGTAGGAGCTTATAGGTGAACAGTCGCTTGAGCCCTTGACGGCGGACCTCATTGATCACTTCACCGGGCAAGCAGGTCGGATCGATCTCCGAACACTTGAAATACTTGTACCAATCGGTGGTTTCGCTGACCAACCCGCGCTTCACATATTCTTGCCAGAGCGGAGTCCCTCGATACACACAGAGGCGATTGAAGCCGAACGTGTCGAGCGGCAGCTTGGAGGCCAGGTCGAACGTGGCGTTCATATCTTCGACCGTTTCATCGGGGTTGCCCACGGTGAAGAAGCCGTGCACGATCTCGATGCCGGCCCGCTTGGCATTCTTGACCGCTGTGGCCACTTCTTGCAACGTTTGTTCTTTCTTGAGGCGATCGAGAATTTTCTGACTCCCGCTTTCAATCCCGAACATGACCGTCCGGCAATGGGCCTTGGCCATAGCAGGAAATAAATGCTGGACCACCGAGTCCACACGCCCTTCGATGCCCCATTGGATCGTGAGCTTCGCGTCCATGACGCCTTGGCAAATCGCCTCGATCCGCTTGGGTTGCAGCAAAAAATGGTCGTCGACAAAATAGACGGACCCGTAGCCGCATTCTTCGAGATACTTGAGTTCGCTCACCACGTGTTGAGCACTCCGCGCACGCCACTTACCTTCGTTGAAGATCGGAATGTCGCAGAACACACAGGGCCACGGGCAGCCTCGGGATGTTTGCATCGTCGTGAACCGCTCCATCGAGAGAACTGCGGGCACGTCGAGCGGCATCGACTCTATAAAATCGAGCGGAAGGCCTTCACGATCGGGGAACGGCCACTGATCCAGATGGCGCTCCATCGGCCGGCCGGAGTTCTGCACGACCTGGCCGTCCTTGGCCCAAGTCAACCCAGCGACGCCAGCCGGGTCCTCAAACCGTTCGAGTAGATCGAGGAGCAACTGCTCGCCATCTCCGCGGCAGACGAAATCCACTTCGGGACACTGCAGTTTAACCAATGCGGCGTTCAAACTCGCAAAAACGCCGCCGAAGGCCAGTTTGACCTTCGAGTTGGAGGCGCGAATCTGACGGGCCAAGATCTTCGCGTAGGGATAGCTGGTGGTACTGAGGAAACTGAGGCCGACCAAGGCCGGCTGTTGCCGGTTGATTTCTTCGAGGATCACCTCGTTCGGCGTGTCGGGGTTCGCCTGATCGAAAATCACACACTCGTGGCCGGCCTGCTTGAGCACCGACGAGAGGGACATGATGCCGATGGGCGGGAAGCCCATTACCCGGATACGACCGTTTTTTGCGCGTGTCTTAGCTGGGAGGGCGTAGAACTGTGGGTCGCGAACGTGGATGAGAAATACCCGCATGTAGTCACCTTAACACGAATACCATGGCAGGAGAAGGTAAATTACTTGTCTCCCCGGGAGAGAAGACCAAACAGGTGTGCGGCTAACAAGATGCGGAAAAACTATGTTGGCACGCGAGAGCTTCGGTGGTCAGACCATCTGAGACAAGCCCGGTCTGTCGGGTCCATCTGGTTGATCTGGTTTGTTTTGTTTATCTGGTTAATTTCGTTCAACCAAAAACCAGACAGACCAGACAAACTAAACAGACCAAATGAACAAGACAGGGAGGCGAGGTTCTTACCTACCGCCCGAGCGCAACCTTGACCGCATTGCCGATCTCAGCCGGGTTCTTCACCACACGCACGCCGGCTGCATCGAGAGCCTTCATCTTTTCAGCCGCGGTTCCCTTCCCACCGGAAATGATGGCACCGGCATGGCCCATACGCCGTCCTGGCGGGGCCGTGATCCCGGCGATGAAGCTGACGACCGGCTTCTTCACCTGCTTCTTGATGAACTCAGCGGCTTTCTCTTCCGCATCGCCGCCGATCTCGCCGATCATCACGATCGCCTGAGTCTCAGGATCTTTCTCGAACAACGCCAACACGTCGACGAAGCCTGTGCCATTGACCGGATCGCCACCGATGCCGACGCAAGTCGTTTCACCTAACCCAAGCGTCGAGAGCTGATGCACTGCTTCGTAAGTGAGGGTCCCGCTGCGTGACACGACGCCCACAATACCCTTCTTATGAATGAAGCCCGGCATAATGCCGATCTTCGCTTCATCAACCGTGATGACACCGGGGCAGTTTGGTCCGACCAGGCGGACGTCGCGGCCACGGAGCGCGCGCTTGACCTTGACCATGTCGTTCACCGGAATGCCTTCGGTAATACAGATTACGAGCTTGATGCCGGCATCGGCGGCCTCCAAGATCGCATCGGCGCAAAACGGCGGGGGCACAAAGATCAGCGAGGTATCGCATTGCGTCTTCTTCACCGCGTCGCGCATGGTGTTGAACACAGGAATACCCTCGACCTCCTGCCCTGCCTTGCCCGGCGTCACGCCCGCGACGACCTGCGTCCCGTAAGCCTTGCACTGAGTCGCATGGAACGAGCCTTCCTTGCCCGTAATCCCCTGCACCACCACCCGCGTATTCTTATTAACGAGAATGCTCACAGTTCCCCCACCTATTAAGTTAGATCTCACCGTTAGTGCTATTAGCCGCGGACGTTATGCACATACCTTCTTTCTTCTACCCTTCCCCACCATACGGGCAAGGCGGCGTCAGGCTGCCGAGAGCGACCTTGCCGAAGGAGCGGTGACCCACTCTTTCCCCCCTTTCCCCTCTTCCAGACAGGGAAAGACTTTATCCTGCGGGTGGCGCCGAGCGGGCGCCAATCCGACAGAGACTCATCCGTCTTCAAAGGTGGTCCGTTTGGTCTCCAACTGCGCGCGTCGAACGAGCACATTCCTATCGTGCGCGTTCCGCGAGCAAAGGAGACGAACGGGCCACCTTCCTCTCCTACACCGGGCGGGGGTGCGAGCACGCTTGGGCTGCTCGGCGACAGGACCCGCATCCCAATTACGCGGCCTTCCCCGTCAACTTCACAATCTTTTGCGCCGCTTCCCACAGATCGTTGGCCACTTCCAGCTTCAGGCCTGACTCCGCAAGGAGCTTGCGGCCTTCGTCTGCATTCGTCCCCTGCAGTCTGACGACCAACGGCACATTGATCTTCACTTCCTTGGCCGCTTCGATGACACCTTGGGCAATCCGTTCACAACGAACAATCCCACCGAAGATGTTGATGAAGATGCCCTTGACGTTCGGGTCCTTGAGGAGGATCCGAAATCCCGCAGCCACAGTCTCCTTGGTGGCGCCGCCGCCGACGTCCAGAAAGTTTGCCGGCTCACTGCCCGCAAGCTTGATGACGTCCATCGTCGCCATGGCGAGGCCCGCGCCGTTCACCATGCAGCCGATGTTCCCGTCGAGCTTAATGTAGTTCAGATTATTTTCTCCCGCTTCGATCTCGAGCGGGTCTTCTTCGTGGAGGTCACGCATCTGCTGCACATCGGCATGCCTGAACAGCGCGTTATCGTCGAACGAGACCTTGCCGTCCAGTGCAATGAGTTTCTTGTCGCTGGTGATGACCAGCGGATTGATCTCGACCATGGCCGCATTCTTGTCCATGAACAAGCGATAGAGATTCCCCAGCATCTGGATGAAGGGGGTCACAACGGCCGCTTCCATGGCAGGAAGTCCGAGCGCGAAAGCGATGTTTCGCCCGTTGTACCCCTGAAACCCGACGGCCGGGTCAATCGCTTCCCGGATGATCTTCTCCGGCGTGCGGGCGGCGACTTCTTCGATCTCCATCCCGCCTTCCGTACTCGCGATAAACACGGGCCACCCGCTGTCCCGATCAACCAGGATGCTCACATACAATTCATTGGCAATCCCGGCCCCTTCTTCGATCAGCAACCGCCGCACTTCCCGCCCCTTTGGGCCGGTTTGGTGCGTGATGAGTGTCTTGCCGATCAGTTCCTTGACCAGACCGGGAACGGTCGCCTTGTCCTTCGTAATTTTGACACCGCCGGCTTTACCGCGACCACCTGCATGGATTTGCGCCTTGACGACAAACACGGGGGTATTGAGTTCTGCCGCCCATGCCGCTCCCGCCTCGGGTGAGGTAATCTCTTTCCCGCGCGGAACCGGAATCCCGAACTGCCCAAACAACTGCTTCGCCTGAAACTCATGAACGTTCATTTCCTCTCCTTGCGTGACAAGCGCGACAGGCGGGACTCGCGAGAAGCGTGACGAATAGAATGCCTGTCTCGCTTGTCTCGCATTTCTCGCGCGTCCCGCTATTCTTTTCTTGTGTACGGCGGCAGGATCATGGGTGACACGACTCCGCTCGCACTGCCGTGCTTCTTGGCCTCGGCACGGAACCCCTTCAGATGCTCGACCGTCAACTTCCCTTGCGGCATGGCAGCGGCACTAGCAGCAGCCGTCAGCCCAGACCGCTTTCCAAAGACCATCAGGTCGAGGAGCGAATTGCCCATCAATCGATTGCGTCCGTGCAATCCGCCGGAGGCCTCGCCTGCAACGAAGAGATGTTTCACATTGGTTTCTGAATTGGTATCGATCTTCACGCCCCCGTTCTGATAGTGCAGCGTCGGATAGATCAACACGGGGTCTTTGCTGATATCGATGCCGAATCGTTCGAACTGCAGCATCATCGCGGGGAAATGCTTCTCCA
>JBGPVY010000027.1:0-18250 GCA_041491905.1 Nitrospiraceae bacterium
GAGCCCGGCGATCTGTCGGTCGAGCTGTCTATTCTGATCTCCCTTCAACCGAAGATAGACAAAGAGCCGGTCCGTGCCATAGGCGGTCGGTGAGACAATCGGTTCATTCGCCACGGGGATGAGGCCGGTTCCTTCCTTGCCCGTGCTTTCCGCGAGGAGCTGTTCCGCCCATAGACCAAATGTGGTGATCTGCGGTGATGCGATCAAGGTGATCTTGCTGCGTCCTGCTTCCGCCAGTGAGGCCATTATTGCGCCAAGGTCGGCACCGGGGTTCTGTCCAAGAGGGGGCTGGATTCGACAGGCCTGAGCCATGGCTGTGGCACGCGTGAGCAATCGTGCGACATCGATCCCCATCAGGGCGGCAGGGACTAATCCAAAATAGGAGAGGACTGAGTACCGTCCACCGATGTCGGGTGGGTTCGTAAAGATGCGCCAGAACTGATGCTCTGCCGCCAGTTTTTCTAACACGGTGCCTGGATCGGTAATGGCGAGGAACTGTTCGCTGCCTTGGTGGCCCGGGGTCTGGTGAACACGTTCCCAAAAGTGGGCAAAGAGGGACATGACTTCGATGGTTCCACCGGATTTGCTGGCGAGGATGAACAGGCTTCGAGCCGGGTCGATCGACTGCGTGACCTGCCGAACCCAGCCTGGAACGGTGGAATCGAGGACCCATAAGCGGGGGAACCCGTGGGATGACCCAAATGACGCGCGCAGCACTTCCGGTCCCAAGCTGCTGCCACCCATCCCGAGCAGGACCACGTCACGGATGCCGCGCTTTTTGGCCGAAGTGGCGAAGGTCCGCAACTCCTCGGTCCGATCTTTCATGTACTCGATGACGGTCAGCCACCCGAGGCGGTTGGCGATGTCGGTGGGATCTTGCTTCCAGAGTCGATGGTCGCGGGCCCACAGTCGCTCGACCGCATGGGATGCGGAGAGTCGTGCATTTGCCGCAGCGACCAGGGATTGAAGTTCTGAGGGAAATGATCGATCAGTCTCAAGCGTCATGGCAAGCCTTTGTTCTATTGTAGATATCGGATGAGAGAAACACAAACAGAAGGTCTCACCTATGGCGTTGTGGTTCGACGGATGAGAAAGGGCATATGTATCAGTTGTTGGCAAGCGTCTTAAAGCGGACTTGGAACGTATGAAGCAGGACGGGATTTATGGCGGTAGGTGGAACGGTTGACGCATCAGAGACCGGTATGCCGCTGCTTTGCACGAAGGATGACGAGGAGGAGGCCAATCAGGCCAGACCGGAGAGATAGGAAAATGTGCTTCCTGAGTCCTGCTCAGCTTTCTTCCCTCCGATCATCGAGCGTGGCTAAGGTCAGCGCCACCGAGTTCTGTTCGTGTAGCGCGCCGACGATGGTGACCGGCGTCCCCTTCGCGACTCGGTCATAGAGAAGGGCCATTTGCGGATTGTCGAGCATGACGCACCCCGATGTTTGGGCCATCAGTTCGTTCTCAACCCCGTGGATTTCGATTTGTCCCCCGATGGCTCGCGATGCTGGGATCTGTCCCGTCTTCCGCCCGAGCTGGTAGCGTCGTCGATCATCTTCGTTGGGATAGTCGAGGACCAAGGCCCGGTAAAACTGAGTCTGCCCCTGTCCGACCTTGCTGTTGATCCGATATCGGCCTTCCGGGGTGGCGCCGTCTCCCTGGTATTGCTTCTCTCGAATACCATTGAGCCCGAGACGGACTGGGTACGATAATACTTTTTGCCCGTTTCTGTAGAGGGTCAATACTCGATCCGCCTTGTTGATGACAATTGCCGAGGTTCGGTGAATGCGTGACCAGGTGATGGTGCCCTTGGCCATCTGTTGCCACCGGCTGATTCGATCTCGATCGGCGTACCGCCCCAATTCGCTGCTAAGCACGGCCGCTTGCGTCGCCAGATTCTGCGCAGCCAGGTCAGACGCGTTGAGAGACCGATCGTACCGACCCTGTTCATAGAACGCATGGGCCTGCTTCATAAGCAGTTCGATTTCATCGGGGTTCTGTCCCAACACGAGCCGACTATTGATGGCACTGTCTTGCAGGCTCATCATCCGGAATCGATCCTCGACCCGGGCGATCTTGTTTTCGGCTGAGCGGCGGAGCGATTCACGTTCTTTCGTGAGGCGGGCGACCGTGCGGGATCCTTCTTCTTGCAGCCGACGAAGGGCGACTTCCAAGTCGTTGGGTTCCCACGGCCAACGGATCAGATCCTCGTCGGCCTGGACACGAGCTTTTAGGGCCATCCATTGTTGTGCGAACTGGGCATAGTCGGTGGGCGATAATTCAGCTGCCCGTAATTCCATCAAGTCTCGATCGATGTTTTCAACCGCTTCGATCGCGTCTTGAGGCGCGGCCTCCACGCAGCCAGAGAGGGAGCCGACTAGCGCCAAGGCCACCCACCCCAAGAACGCCCATGTTAGTCGTGGACAATGACTGGACATTCAGCAAGTCTACCGTACTTCTTCTTCGACGCAGAGGGTTTTCTCTATCCGATCATGCCAAGGGCTCTCGATTTCGCGAGAAGCGGCCAGACTCTTATCGTGAATGGCTTTCGCCTTAGTTTGTGCGGTCGGAGAGTCTGCTGTGTCGATTGCCATCCGCACCTGATTGAGAGACAACTTACCCCGCATTATTCATGATAGTTCATCGCGAAATCATATAAGAAGCCAGGCGAGGGGCAAGTGGCACCATGCGAGAGGAAAAACATTCCTTCTGGTCGCCCCGAGCCTCTCGCTCAAACATTGGTGCTCTCCCACACAAGATGTCGAGCATGCTAGCTAAGGCGCAAGGGTAATGCCAGGAACGGCATACCAAGGGCTAGGAGGAATCTGAGCTGTTGCAACAATATAGCAGTGTGAAAGATTGAGAAGCTCAGGAGATACTGGGGCAATCTAGTCTGTCAGAAACAAAAGCGCCTCAATACGAAAAAGTTATCAATGGGTTAGGTCACCTGTCCCTCGGGGACTTTAGCAGGCTGTAGGGAAACGATGCCGGCCTGCCTGAAATTCAATGGCCCGCATGTCTGAGACAAGCCCGGTCTGTCTGGTTATCTGGTCTATCTGGTTTGTTTAGTTCATTTAGTTGGTCTTGTTTAACCAAACAAACGAGACAAACCAAATAAACCAAATAACGGTCTTCCTATGGACATGGTGACCGTTCCTGGATGGATAGCACGTAGTTTGACAGGGTGCCACCCCGTCCCTATAATGCCTCTGTCATCCATGAGTGTTCTTAGGCAAGGAGTGATCGCATGTCGTTTACATCTCAGCAGCCATCAAACCTCAAGAAAAAACGTGAACATGGGTTCCGTAAGCGGATGAGTACGAAGAATGGCCGGAAGGTCTTGGCTCGTCGTCGCGCAAAGGGGCGGGCCCGCTTAACCGTATAGGTCGAGCGACGCTGACTAGGGCTGCACGAAGGAATCTTTGCCCTCCGGTATGTGCCCCAGACAAGGTAGCTCCCAACACAGGATGACGGTATCTGGTCAGGACCGAGTCCGGAGATCTAGGCTCGAAGGGGAAGTCCTGTGCAAGCTGGCCCTCTTCTATGATGATGACGATGTCGCAGGGTGGGGGTGACAGGGATCTGTTCCTGAGACGCAGCCGCGACATCGAGTATGCCAAGGAGCACGGCAGTCGTATCTCGACCGCCCTATTTAATGTCGTGATTTGCCGGACTGACGTGAGTGAAAGCCGGGTCGGTATTGTGGTGGGGAAGCGATTTGGGGGAGCCGTCAGCCGAAATCGGGTGAAGCGTCTGTTCCGGGAGCTCACGCGGCAACTGCGCGGTCAATTGCTCCCTGGACATGCCCTTGTGGTCTTCCCCAAACGGGATTCGATTGCGCAACCCTTTGCCGTCTTGAAAGAGGTGTGGTTGTCGGCGCTCCAGCGTCAACGGCTGCTTCGTATCCATGAGGACTAACGTGCGCCAGTGGTGTCTGACTCTGCTCGCCGGTTATCCTAATTGGATCTCGGCTTTCTTAGGAGCCAACCTGTTCCGAACGTGCAAGGGCCGCGATCAGCCGGTCCGGTATGGGGTGCTGCGTGGACGCAAGCTTGTGAGCTGCCGTCTGATGAAATGTTACCCATTTCATCCTGAAGGAATGGAGCTTGTGAAGTAGTAGGGGCACAATTGTTCACATCGGGGTAGCGGTTTATTATGGACAAACGCGTTGTCATCTTTCTCGTTCTGTCGTTAGCGGTCATCTTAGGATTTGACGTGCTCCTCAAGCAGATGGGTTGGCTTCCTGAGCCGCCTCCTGCTCAGGACGGCTCTGTCCCGGGCCCCTCCTCCGCGGAGCGAGAGCCAGCTCCCGCCACCGTGACGGGCAAGGACAGCGGTTCGACCGGTCTGAGCGTCCCAGCCAAATCGGGTCAAAAGTCTAGCCCTCCCTCGTCGGATATTCCGCCGGCAACATCGGAACAGACGGTGACGGTTGAAACGGATCTGGTTCGAGTCGAATTGTCGAATCGTGGTGGGGTGATTCGAAGTTGGGAGCTGAAGCGATACCATACGGCGGGCCCAGAAAAGAAGCCGGTGCAACTCGTCTATCAGGGGGGAAAGTTCAGAGGCCCACTTTCGATTACGGTGGCGAATGCCGACATCGACAAGACGATTCGAGAAGGCCTCTATAATATTGAGAAAGATTTCACGAGTCTCGATGCCGCTCATCCTGTCGGGCATGTCACAATGCAGTTCCACGATTCGGTCACCCATCTCGGCGTAGAGAAACAACTGACCTTTCATCACGATAGTTATGTGGTGGATGTATCGGTCGCTATGGAGGGGGTGAACGAGCCTTATTATGATGTCGGGTTGGGGACTAACTTCGGTATCGTGGAATGGGGAGGTGGGTTCATCGGTGTGATCGGATCTGCCTCGCGGGTTGACGACAAATTAGAAAAAGAGACGCCGGAAAAGGAGCTCGAGCGGAAGGGGGCGGTTCAGTGGGTCGCATTGCACGATAAGTACTTTCTATCGGTATTGATGCCGAAACAAGGTACGGCCGCGCTGGCCAAGAACGAAGGTGAGAAGCTCGTGTCGGCCGGGGTGCGGATGGCCGCGTCCGGAATTGCGCCCTCGGTTGCGCTTCAGCTGTACGCAGGCCCGAAGGAGCACGACACGCTCCGCTCCTTGAACGTGGGCCTGGAAGAAATGATTGATTTTGGATTCTTCATCTTCGGCAGTTGGACTGTGGTGAAGTCGGTCGCGAAGCCGATCTTTTATGTGCTGCGATTCATTCATGACTATGCCTACAACTATGGAGTCACCATCATCCTGCTGACGGTGGGGATCAAGCTGTTATTTGCGCCGTTGCAATACAAGAGCTACAAGTCGATGAAAATGATGCGGGTGATCCAACCCAAGATCAAGGAAGTCCAGGAGAAATATAAGGGCGACCGCGACCGTCTGAACAAGGAGTTAATGAAGCTGTATAAGGATCAGAAAGTGAATCCGCTGGGCGGCTTTCTCCCGATGATCTTGCAGATGCCGGTCTTCGTGGCCCTGTTCAATGTCCTCTACACGACGATTGATTTGCGCCAAGCCCCTTTCATGCTCTGGATTACCGATTTGTCGGTGCAGGATCCCTACTATGTGTTGCCGATTATCATGGGGGCGACGATGTTTATCCAACAGAAGATCACGCCCACCACGATGGATCCGACACAGGCGAAGATCATGTTGGTGCTCCCGGTGGGCATGACATTCCTGTTCGTAAATTTTCCTGCCGGCCTTGTGTTGTATTGGCTGACGAACAACACCCTGACCATCTCCCAACAATTGATCACGGATCGTTTTGTGTTTCGCAACAAGGCACTCGTCTCAGCGGGGGCCGAACAGAGCAGAAGTACGAACGCATAGGCGCCTCTCGGTACGCTACCGGCTACAATAGAGGCCCGCTGGTAATGGGAGCGGCCACCTATCAGGTGCTTTGACAGTCCGCCAGTGCCGTAGACTGTGGTGCGAGAAGCGCGTGACATGCGAGAAAGGCGCGATTCGAAGTTTGGGGTTCGACGTTCCGAAAACCTCGTACCCTCCTCCTTCTCGCTCGTCCCATCTGTCTCCCGCGACGATTCAAGGCAGGCAGATCTTCACTGAATTGCCCGTCTGGAACAACAGGAGAACGCGACGCAGGATGCTCAAAAAGTCCGTCCAGCAAGGCCGCAGCGAGCGAAGAGGCGAGGAGGTACAGACCGCACTTCGTGTGGGCCGTTTGCCCTTTGAATGGATCTTGGCGAACGCAAAAGCCCATCTTAGTCATTCCGATATCCGAGAGGCTCTCCTCCGTACGTTGAGCTTCTGAGCGATGCGAGAACGAAGCATGGGAAAAGGCGCGTCTCGGCGCGCCGGGGTCGGGCGGGTGAGAAGAGTGACTTTTTCAGCATCCTGCCAGTGAAAGAGGCGTCATGCATGGCGGACTCGAAGACACGATCTGCGCCATTGCCACCCCCGCAGGCGAAGGCGGCATTGGGATCGTTCGTCTGAGTGGCCCTCAGGCGCTTGTCGTCGCTTCCCAAGTTGTTCGGTTGCGGTCTGGCGATTCCCTCTCATCGGTTCCCTCTCATACGCTGCATCTTGCCGATCTTGTGATTCCTCCATCGGACAATCGGGAAGAGGCGAAAGTCGTGCATAAACGTCTGCCTGTATCAGGCCTGCTCGATGAGGCGCTCGTGGTCTATATGAAGGCTCCGCGGTCGTTTACGGCAGAGGATGTGGTGGAGATTCAGGCTCATGGCGGGGCATTGGTACTTGGGATGGTTTGCAAGGTATGTATTGAGTCCGGTGCACGGATGGCGGAGCCGGGAGAGTTTACGAAACGGGCCTTCCTCAACGGACGGTTAGATCTCTCCCAGGCGGAAGCGGTACTCGATACAATCAGGGCCACATCGTCCGCTGGACTGAACATCGCGCAACGCCAGCTACGAGGCGATCTCGCCGGTGAGGTGGAACAGGCTCGGACCTCTCTCCTGACGGTATTAGCCCATGTGGAGGCGGGGATCGATTTCGTGGACGAAGATATTTCCTTTGTTCAACGCGATGAACTGGTGCGTATCGTGAGGGAGGCGTGTGCGGTGGTTCAGAAACTGGAAGCGACGGCGCTGGAGGGGCGGATCTTGCGGGAAGGGGCGCGTGTCGTCATCCTTGGCCGCGCGAATGTCGGCAAGTCCAGCCTGTTGAACCGTTTCCTGAGGGAAGAGCGGGCCATTGTGACGGCCATTCCTGGGACGACGAGGGATGTGATTGAGGAATCCATCGATCTTGACGGGGTGAGAATTCGTTTGGTTGATACGGCAGGAGTGCGGGAAACGGAAGATATCGTCGAGCAGGAAGGGATCAAACGGACGCGTGCCGCACAGGACGAGGCGGACCTCTTGTTAGTAGTAGTGGATGGGAGTGTGCCCCTTACGAGCGATGATCGGGAACTCTTGAGTGCGGTCAGAGATCGCAAGCACGTGGTGCTTCTGAATAAGGCGGATCTTGCCGATATGGCGGAAACGGATGCCGCGCTTGCGGGCCATCTGCTGTATGTTATTTCGGCGAAGACAGGTTTGGGGGTTGAGATGGTGAAATCGGCTCTTCGCGCTCAGCTGGTGTCCGGGGGCTTTGAGGCAACTGAGGGCGTCATGGTAACGAACGTGCGACATCGGGACGCATTGCGCCGGGCTGGTGAATCCTTGGGCCAGGCCCTTGAGTCCGTGCAGTGCGGGATGGCTGGGGAGCTTGTTTCAATCGATGTACGCGCCGCAGCTGACGCGCTCGGAGAAATTACAGGTGCCATTACGACGGACGAGATTCTTGGTCGGATCTTTTCAGAATTCTGTATCGGCAAATAGAAACAGGTTGAACGTGGAACAGGCGGTTGACGTCATTGTAGTGGGTGGAGGCCATGCCGGCTGTGAAGCCGCCTTGGCCGCGGCGCGCATGGGTGCGCGAACCTTGCTGCTCACAATGGATCGCGACCGCATCGCGCAGATGTCGTGCAACCCGGCGATCGGGGGAATCGCCAAGGGACATCTGGTAAAGGAAATCGATGCGCTGGGTGGGGAGATGGCGCGGAACACTGATCAAGCCGGCATCCAGTTCCGCTTCATCAATACGAGTAAAGGCCCGGCGGTGCGAGCCCTCCGCGTCCAATGCGACAAGAAGCTGTATCGAGACGCCATGCAACGAACGTTGGGCCGGCAGGCAGGGCTGACGATCGGCGAGGGGACGGTCGATCGTTTGTTGACGCATGCCGGTGCGATCACAGGTGTGGTGACGGAGCGCGGTGATCACATCCAGGCGAAGGCCGTTATTCTGACATCAGGTACATTTCTTAAGGGACTTATCCATATCGGCTTGAATCATTTTCCCGCGGGACGAGCTGGAGAGGCGTCCGCCGAGCACCTGTCTGATTGTATGCGCGACCTGGGGTTCGAAGTGGGCCGGCTCAAAACCGGCACGCCTCCTCGCTTAGATGGAGCGACCATCGATTTTTCCGTGATGGTGCCGCAGCCGGGCGATGATCCGCCGCCGCCATTTTCGTATCGGACCGACCGGATTGAGAACCGTCAGCTCCCTTGTCACTTGACCCACACCAATCGTGCGACGCACGAATTGATCCAGCGCAATCTGGACCGGTCACCGCTCTACAGCGGCATCATTGAGTCGGTGGGGCCGCGGTATTGTCCGTCGATCGAGGATAAAGTCGTACGCTTCGCCGATAAAGAACGGCACCAGATCTTTATCGAGCCGGAAGGGTTGGATAGCCGTGAGTTTTATCCCAATGGGATCTCCACGAGCCTACCGGTTGATGTGCAGGCCGCGATTCTGAAGACGATTCCCGGGTTAGAGCAAACCACCATGCTCAAGCCAGGGTATGCGATCGAGTACGACTACTTTCCTCCACGACAATTGCACCCCACTCTGGAGACGAAGCTTCTGGCCGGTCTATACCATGCGGGACAGATCAATGGGACATCCGGATATGAGGAAGCAGCGGCTCAGGGTCTGATGGCTGGGATCAATGCAGTCCTTAGATTTCAAGGCAAGTTGCCATTAGTGCTCGACCGGTCGCAGGCCTATATTGGCGTGTTAATTGACGATCTTATAACAAAAGACGCACGCGAACCCTATCGCATGTTTACTTCACGGGCAGAATATCGCCTATTGCTGCGCCATGGGAATGCTGATCTTCGATTAACTGATACTGGACGGCAGGTTGGGTTGATTTGCGACGAAGTCTATGCAAGGTTCCAGTTAAAACAGCAAGCAATTGAATCTGAGCTCGTGCGCCTCGAAGAGCTTCGACCAAGACTCACGGAAGCTGTTCGTGAACGCCTAGCTAAGGTTCAGATTGAGGAAATCTCCGGGCCCTGCACAGCAGCTCAACTGTTACGGCGCCAGGGGGCGAGCTATAAGCTTCTGTTAGAGGCACTTGAGGTTTACGCAGTACAAGATGTTGAAATTGCTTATGAAATAGAGTTACAAGTCAAGTATTCAGGTTACATCAAGCGCCAACTTCAACAGATAGGTCGATTCAAAAATCTCGAAACGAAGCCCATTCCGCTAGCCTTTAATTACGATGGGACTCCTGGTTTTTCGCGAGAGGTCCGTGAAAAGCTAAAAAAAGTTCGCCCTGCATCTATCGGCCAGGCATCGAGAATTTCAGGAGTCACGCCAGCGGCAATTTCTCTTCTCCTTGTGGCGCTCGAAAAATACAAGGGCGAATCCCGTCGCGATAGCCTTCTGCAGGTCTCATCCTAGGCGAGAAAGCGCAGAGATTTTAACTGTCCATTCTGGAATGTCTTGACCTCATCTGCTGATTCACGTAATTGTTCCACGTGGAACATAAACCAGAATTGTGCGAATTCACGATTAGTTCCGTAAGGGAACTTGGGCTGACTATCGGAGATAGCCAGGCTGAGCAGTTCGTGCGGTATCTCGCTCACTTGATTGAGTGGAATAAGACGATCAATCTCACGGCGATCATCGATCCTAAGGAAATCATCATCAAGCACTTTGTTGACTCACTCACTGCGCTTGTCGCGACAAGTTTTCCACAAAATGGCGTGGTGCTCGATGTCGGGGCCGGGGGAGGCTTCCCTGGTATCCCTCTTAAAATCGTGAGATCTGACATACGGTTGGTCCTAATAGAGCCAGTTCGCAAAAAATGTTCATTTCTCAACTCAGTGATCGGCCTGTTAAAGCTTCAGGATGTGTCTACGTTTGATGGCACCATCGAACTATATGCCAAGCGGCCGATCCGCCATGCTATTGATACGGTTGTGGTAAGGGCGTTGAAGTATGAAGAAATAAGGAATCACATTCCTGAGTTGCTGACTTCAAAAGGGAAAATCGTCTTGTATCGAACAGAGGCCATCAAGAATCAGGAAATCGGAGAAGAGTTTCATCTTGTGAGCGAAACGGCCTTTATTCTCCCGCAAGGATCTGGTAATAGAGTTGTCACAGTGATGGAGAGAAAAAATTCATAATATAAACAATTGCATATGTGAAAGTTCCACGTGGAACATTATTGATGAATACGTGAAGGAGTGATTGGTTCAACATAAAATATGGCAAAGATTGTAGCGATCGCAAATCAGAAAGGTGGCGTAGGAAAGACCACAACGGCCGTGAATCTTGCCGCTGGTGTCGCGCTCCTGGGCAAGCGTGTTTTGCTTGTGGATATGGATCCGCAAGCAAACGCCACAAGCGGACTGGGGGTTGACCCCCGTTCTTTACAGACTACTGTGTACAACTGCCTGATTAATTATGTAAAATTTCATGATGCTGTGCAAGTCACAGAAGTGAACGGTTTGTCACTTTTGCCGGCAAATGCTGACTTGTCTGGGGCCGAAATAGAACTGGTGAATATTGAAGAGCGGGAAAAATTGCTTCGGCATTTCTTGCGAGATGTTGATCAGTTATTCGATGTTATCTTTCTCGATTGTCCTCCTACATTGGGGATTCTGACAGTGAACGCACTCGTCGCAGCTCGCAGCGTTTTAGTCCCGGTTCAATGTGAATACTATGCCATGGAAGGGTTAAGCCGCTTGGTTGGAAACATCGATCGAGTTCGTCAGTCCTTTAACCCGGAGCTCCAGTTGGAAGGGATCGTCTTGACAATGTTTGATGCGAGGAATACGTTGGCGCGTCAGGTCGTTGGGCAAGTTCGCGAGTATTTCAAAGAGGTCGTTTACAGCACGGTGATCCCCCGCAATGTGACACTCGCCGAGGCTCCAAGTTACGGACGTCCGGCCATGTTATATAACGTTGCATCGGCAGGATCTCAAGCCTATTTGTCCTTAACCAAGGAGTTTATGAGTCATGGAGAAAAAAGCGCTCGGTAGAGGACTCGACGCACTGCTGCCCGCCACCAAGCCCGCATCGATGCCGGAATTGCCGGAGGTTCAACACCTGCGTGTCGATGCGATCGTGCCGAATCGGTATCAGCCGAGACAAACGTTTTCTCCTCAGGAACTAGCAGAACTCACAGCGTCATTGAAGCAAAGTGGAATGCTGCAACCAATTTTAGTGCGCCGCAAGGGTGACGGAATGTACGAACTCATTTCCGGTGAACGGCGGTGGCGCGCGGCGAAAGAAGCAGGGTTGGAAACGATTCAAGCCGTTATTCGCAATTGCGGAGACGAAGAATCTGTCGTCCTGGCATTGGTAGAAAACCTTCAGCGAGCAGATCTCAATCCCATGGAAATGGCCAGAGCCTACCATCGGATGATGAACGAATTTGGACTGACTCAGGACATAATTGCGCAACGAATCAGTTGTGAGCGATCATCGATCGCCAATGTCGTGCGTCTTATGAATCTTCCTTCAGAGATCCAGCAGCTGATTGAAACGAATCAGCTCTCCATGGGACATGCCAAAGTGATTCTCGGTCTTCCCGGCCAGAATGAACAGCTTAGAGTCTCCCAGATCGTGGTCTCAAAGGCCTTATCGGTGAGAGAGACGGAAAAACTCGTAGCGTCCTCACCAGTTGCAAAGAAGCGAGGGACAAAGGAATTACAGCGAACGCCATGGTCTGATGTTGAAGAGCGATTGCAAAAACGATTAGGCACCAAAGTCATAATCCAAAAAGGAAGACGTAGCGGGAAAATCGTTATTCACTACTTCTCTCCTCCTGAACTCGACGGGATTCTTGAGAAACTTCTGAATTAATCCACACCGCATGCTCGTTTCGTAGAAGTCATGAGAGGTAGAGGCATACTTGTTGCTTCTACGTATTCGTGACCATATCTATTCCTATCGACTATTTCCCATAACAGCATCACAACTGCGCTGGAATAGTAGAGTCACCAGTTCGAGGAGGCGCGTTCATGTGGGGGCAAGAAAAAAAAGAAGAGACAAGCTCTAGCGAGCAGGAAGGCAAAGAGGTTATTATGGTTGCTGCCAACTCAACAATGGCCGAGGGGACTGGGGATATTAATGCCTTTGTGGGAAAGGGTGTTGAGTTCAAGGGCACTATCACTTATAGCGGGACGGTTAGAATTGACGGATATCTCGACGGAGAAATTCATACTGATGGCGTGGTGCTGATTGGTGAAGATGCCGTCATCCAGGCAAAAATCACAGCCGGAACGGTTGTATGTAAAGGAAAGGTCACCGGGGATGTCGTTGCGAAAGAGTGCGTCAAGCTCCGGGCTCCGGCCGTGATAAATGGGAGTGTCAAGGCGCCAGTCGTTTCAATGGAAGACGGCGTTCTATTCAACGGTGCACTCGAAATGGCTCACGGCGTGCGCGATGTCCCTCGGGAGGCCTCTCTGCATCCCGTCGGAATGATCATGCCCCCTGTCATGAAGCGAGTCAATGGCTAGAGGGTATATTATTATTAGGTATTTGTCCTGCACGTTCTTTGTGTGGTGATGGGCCATGCATGTGTGGGAAGAGTCTTAGGAGGCGATCATGTGGGCAACGAAAGAACGGAACCAGCAAGCCGAACACGACAGCGAGAATTTTACGCTTCTGGGGATAAGTGCAGACTTCAAGGGCGTCGTGAGTTTTGATGGCACCATTCGGATTGATGGGCGCGTCGAAGGCGAGATTCATACAACCGGAACGTTAATTGTCGGAGAGCATGCCGTGATCCAGGGCATCATATCAGCTGGGGTGCTCATGAATAGCGGGAAGATCAATGGTACCATCACTGCCATTGAAAAGATTCACATCCTTAAGCCCGGTGTTCTTGTTGGCGATATCCGGACCCCAGTCATTGCAATCGAAGAAGGGTCTCATTTCCATGGCATGTGTGACATGGGTGCTCATCATTGGAGCAACGAACGCGCCCTATCGGGCGACGTGCCTCACGGCCTTGTTGCTTCCGCTCATTAGCCGCAGGGCGCAGCCTGCTAGCCCTTTTCCTGTCTCCTCAGTACAATAGCGACCCTATGGCTCGCCCTACAGTTCTACTTGGCATGAGCGGTGGAGTGGACAGCTCTGTCGCAGCAGCTCTTCTGGCTCGCCAGGGCTACGACGTTCATGGCGTCACGCTTCAAGTCTGGGAGCACGAAGACGAAACGGTCGCGGTCTCTAAGCGCTGGGAGGAACGTGGGTGCTGCAAGGTCGGCATTGCCCGGTATGTCGCGCAAACATTGAAGATCCCGCATGAGGTGGTCGACACCAGAGAAACCTTTCGTGCCGGCGTGATCGACGACTTTATTGCCGGTTATCTCGAAGGCACCACGCCTAATCCCTGTGTCCGGTGCAATGAGCGCGTCAAACTGCGGGGGCTCGTCGAACTTGCGGACGCCCGCGGGATCCATTTTGTAGCCACTGGCCACTATGTTCGCATTGGCGAATTCAACGGGCTTCCAACTCTTCGGCGAGCAGCCGATCTCAAGAAAGATCAAAGCTACTTCCTCTATCGTCTTCGTCAGTCATGGCTCGCGCGCCTTCTCTTTCCTGTGGGAGGCATGCAGAAGACGGACGTATGGATGGAAGCAGAGGCCCTGGGCCTTCCCGTGGACGAATTGAAGGAAAGCCAGGAAATCTGCTTCGTGAGCCACGGCGATTATCGAACCTTTCTCGAAAAGGAAGCGCCTGCTGCCAAGAAACAGGGAACCTTCGTCGACGAAGAAGGCCGATATTTAGGCGACCATGAGGGGATCGCTTTCTATACGCCCGGCCAACGACGAGGCCTCGGTATAGCGACCGGGCGCAGGCTCTATGTGCAGCAAGTACAGCCAGCCACCAATACGGTCGTCCTTGGAACAGAAGAGTCCCTGCGTTGCGGGCAGTGTGACGTCACGGATCTGAATCTCTTCGATTCCTCACTGCTCACTGGATCAACAGAGGTCGAGGTCAAGGTCCGGTATGCGACGCCTGCCACGCCGGCCACCCTCCAATCTCTTTCAAAGGGTACCCTGCGCATTCTCTTCCATGAGCCACAACGCGCATTGAGCCCGGGGCAATCAGCGGTATTCTATCGAAACGATCACGTGCTGGGCGGCGGCATCATCCAATCACTCTAGCGGGATATTAAATTTCCACCGTGCCACAAGAATTTTTCCGCAGACTCCTAGCTTCGTCATTCTCCCCACCATCGTATTGACAGTCCTCATCCGCCAATGCTAACTTGGCGCGCCGCTTTTCGTGCGAGTGCACGAATACTTATCCCTTTGTCAAAAAGAAGAGTAAACGGACCGTATAGTGATTAAGACAGCAGTGGCGCGACGTTACGCACAGGCGCTCTTTGAGCTACTCGACGCATCCACCATTGAGCCGACCCGCGAGGCCTTAACGGAGTTGGGTCAAGCGTTCAAGGATTCGGTCGCATTACGCCATGTCGTGGCCTCGCCTGCGTTTGGCGCCGAAGTCAAAATTGCCGTCCTCGCAGAACTCGGTTCACGTCTGGGGTGTCCTCCCGTCGGAAAAACATTTCTCGGACAGTTGGTGAAGAAGAATCGCGTCGGCTTTCTTCCTGAAATCGCCGAGGCCTTCGCGAAGCTTGCCGATGCGTCGAAAGGCATTCAGCAAATCACCGTGTCCACCGCCGCGACCTTGCCCCCGCCTGAACAACATCGAATCAGCACTCGCTTGCGCGAAATGCTCAAGCGTCAAATCGAAGTGACCTTTCACACGGATGCCCGCCATCTCGCCGGCGTACAGATCCATCTCGGCAGCACGGTGGTCGATAGCACCGTCCGTGGGCGGTTACAAGCGATGCGGAGTCTGTTGACTAAGGAGTAGCCATGCAGATCAAGGCAGAAGAAATTAGTTCGATCATCAAGGAAAAGATCAAAGACTTCGACAAACAAGTCAACGTCAAGGAGACCGGCTCAGTCATCCAGGTCGGAGACGGGATAGCCAAGGTCTATGGGCTCGACGGCGCCATGGCCGGCGAAATGCTCGAATTCCCCGGTGGCCTCTACGGGATCGCGCTGAATCTTGAAGAAGATAACGTCGGCGCCGTGCTCATGGGTGATGACGTCGGGGTCAAGGAAGGCGATCCGGTCAAGCGCACGGGACGCATTGCAGAAGTTCCGGTCGGCGAAGCCTTGATCGGTCGTGTGGTGAACGCGATTGGCCAGCCGATTGATGGCAAGGGTCCGATTAAGTCGACTCTTTCGTCCCGTATCGAAGTCGTGGCCCCAGGCGTCAATACACGACAGTCGGTGCGCGAACCCTTGCAAACTGGCATTAAGGCCATCGACGCCATGATCCCCATCGGCCGCGGGCAACGGGAGTTGATCATCGGCGACCGGCAGACCGGCAAGACCGCCATTGCCGTCGATACGATTATCAATCAAAAGGGCCTCGACGTCTTTTGTATCTATGTCGCCATCGGCCAGAAACGTTCAACCGTGGCACGCGTCGTCAAGACACTTGAAGAGAACCACGCAATGGAATACAGCATCGTGGTGGCGGCCACCGCGAGCGATGCGGCGCCCATGCAGTATCTTGCTCCCTTCTCCGGTGCAGCCATCGGCGAGTACTTCCGGGATAACGGCAAACATGCGTTGATCGTCTATGACGACCTCTCCAAGCACGCCGTGGCCTATCGTCAGTTGTCTCTGTTGCTCCGTCGTCCGCCAGGCCGCGAAGCCTATCCGGGCGACGTGTTCTATCTGCACTCCCGGTTGTTGGAGCGTGCAGCCAAGCTCAGCGACAAGCTCGGCGGGGGGAGCCTCACCGCACTGCCCATCATCGAAACGCAAGCCGGTGACGTGTCCGCCTACATTCCTACCAACGTCATTTCGATCACCGACGGGCAGATCTATCTCGGCAGCGATCTGTTCTACTCCGGTATTCGTCCCGCGATTAACGTAGGTCTGTCGGTCTCACGAGTCGGAGGTTCGGCTCAGATCAAGACCATGAAGCAGGTGGCTGGTACCCTTCGGCTCGACCTCGCGCAGTACAGAGAAATGGCCGCGTTCTCGCAGTTCGGCAGCGAGCTTGACAAAGCGACGCAGATGCAGCTTGCGCGCGGCGTTAGGATGGTCGAGTTGCTCAAGCAGGGGCAATACAAGCCCATGCCGGTCGCCGATCAAGTACTGTCGATTTACGCCGGCGTCAACGGATACCTGGACGATGTCCCGGTTGATACAGTGCAACAGTTTGAAGCCGACCTGCTGCACTACGTGCATCAGCACCATCCGGAGCTGAAGAAAGAAATCGCGAGCATCGGAAAGATCGATGACAAGGTCACCGGCAGACTGAAAGAGATTCTCGCGACCTTTAAACAAAAGATGGGGTACGGCGCCAAGTAGCTGTCGGCGAAGAGCCTATAGCTGATGGCTGATAGCGAAGAGATGAGACCATGCCTAGTTTGCAGAGTCTACGCCGTAAAATAGCGGCGTTTAAGAATACACAAAAGATCACCAAGGCTATGAAGATGGTGGCAGCGGCGAAGCTGAAACGGTCGCAGGACCGCATTCTGGCGGCGCGTCCCTACGCCCTCAAGATGCGGGGGGTGCTCAGCAATCTGAGCCTGCGCGTGAATCGGTCTTCGCATCCCCTGCTGCAGAAGCGCCAAGGGAAGAAGGTCGAAGTCCTCGTCATCACGAGCGATCGAGGGCTATGCGGCGGGTTCAACGGCAATATCGTGCGGAAAAGCACGGAGTTTGTGCGGGAATGCGAGGCCCGTGGATTACAGGTCAATTTGAGCATCGTGGGGCGCAAAGGCCGTGACTATTTTCGTCGCCGCGCGTGGCCGATCAGGCAAGAGTGGACCGGCATTTTCGATAGGCTCACGTTCGAACACGCCATCGATATCGGCGGCGATCTGACCGACCACTTCGTCAAGGGCACGTTCGACGAACTCTACATTGTCTATAACGAGTTCAAGTCAGCCATTCAACAGCGTGTGATCGTGGAGAAGCTGTTCCCCGTCGATGCCGCAGCCGAGTTTGGGACGGCGGAGGCTGAAGGCACGACCGGCGGCAGCTACCTCTATGAACCGGACGAAGCTGACCTCTTGAACGTATTCGTTCCGAAACATTTCCAGACGCAGACGTTTCGCATTCTGCTGGAATCAGCCGCGGCGGAACATGGGGCCCGGATGGCGGCGATGGACGGCGCGACACGGAACGCAGGACAACTGATCACGAAAGTGACCTTGCATTACAACAAGACCCGCCAGACCGCCATTACCAAAGAACTGATGGACATCGTCGGCGGCGCTGAAGCACTCAAATAACAATGTTGAATGGTGAATTTTCAATGTTCAATGTGGGAAGGACCCTCGTTGAACGTCTTCCATTCACAATTCATCATTTAACATTCAACATTTTCAGTGAAGGTGAAAGATGAGCATAGGTAAAGTGATTCAAGTCATCGGACCGGTGGTAGATGTGGAGTTTCCTCCCGGACAGCTGCCGAACATTTACAACGCCCTCAAAGTGATTCAGGAAGAGAATAAGACCGCCGGCACGCCGGCTGTCCGCATCACCCTTGAAGTCGCGCTGCACCTGGGTGAAAACCGCGTCCGCGGCATCGCGATGTCCACGACCGACGGCCTCACGCGGGGGATGGCTGTGCATGATACAGGGGCGCCGATTTCCGTGCCGGTCGGCCGAGAGACATTGGGGCGGCTGATCAACGTGTTGGGCGAACCAGTCGACGAGATGGGCCCCATCAAGACGACAAAGACCTATCCCATTCACCGGCCTGCGCCGCGCCTCGAAGATCAGGACACCAAGACCGAAGTCCTCGAAACCGGCATCAAGGTCGTCGATCTTCTCGAGCCGTACAGCAAGGGCGGCAAGGTCGGCCTCTTCGGCGGTGCCGGAGTCGGCAAGACCGTCATCATCATGGA
>JBGPVY010000227.1:0-4870 GCA_041491905.1 Nitrospiraceae bacterium
GGCAGCAGGGCAGGCTGCGGTGGATTCTATAAAGACTCCGATGGATAAGGCCCGTCAGGCGGAAAGTATATTGGAGCAGTCAGCTGAGCAGAGAGCCGCTCAGAGCAAGGAATCGACGCAGTAGAGCACATGACTGCGCAGGTGAGAATGAAAACAGAGGGAATGGGAGCGGTTTACTTTTTCAAACGGCATGACTCAGAAGAGGGCTAACACGACAATCACAGAGGAATGTGGGTACAGTTGTGCGTATTATGCCGGTCAGTATACTCAATAGTTCGGCGACGAAGAGAGACAACTTCTGCGCGGTGATCGAACTGGGAGGAAACAAGTATGTTCAATTGGCCTAAGTCAATCTTCGGCGCTCCCAAACCTTCGGGGCCCCCTAAGACGATACGACGGTTTCACACGAGCGACGCGACGTTGAGTAAGGACTCGATTACCGTCGAGCAAGAGCGCTGGGTTGTCGATGCGAAGAAAGACCAGACGATCCGGCTATTCGAGATTCAAGATCCGGACGCTGAGCAATGCCTGGTTACCTACAGAGCAATGATGACAACCGAGAGCCTGGCTGGCCGCGCGTTCCTGGAAATGTGGTGTCGTCTACCGGGCAGTGGGGAGTTCTTCTCGAAGGGTGTGAACCAAGCCGTTACCGGCACTACCGAGTGGGCTTCCTATGAGATTCCTTTTTACCTGAAAAAGGGCCAACGACCCGACCTAATCAAACTGAATCTGGTCATTGAAGGAAGGGGTAAAGTCTCGATGAAGGATATTGAGCTGCTCAAGACACCGTTGGAGTCCTAGGTGCCACGAAGTGGTGGTCGTAACGCCAAACCAGCGGCTGCAGGGTACGCGACAAAGCGCGCCGCTGAGAATAAAAAGGTGTCAGGAACCATTGTGTGAATTGACGGCTGTGAATTCTGGTGAGTAATGGTTCCTGACACCTTTCTTTCCCCACTAGTTCCCCAAGTTTCCCAGAGGGAGTAGGCAGATTGTTCTTCATTGCGCGCATCGAGCGACCACCGCTTTATCGTGGGGGCTCTGCGAGCAAGAAGAACGGTCTGCCTGCTCCCTCGCATCCTTCTGACACCGCGTGTTGCGCGAGCACAGGGGACTCACCGGGCCATCCCCCCTCTCTTTGAAAGGGCGGCGGGGAGTATGTTATACAGCGCTTCCCTTGAATGACCGGACTGCTCGACAATTCCTTCACTCATCTCTATGGAACGAGAAACGAAAACCTACGTGCTCAAACGTCCGGTTGACGAGGCCGTTTCCCGGAAGCTTTCCATCGACTATTCGGCGGCGTTGAATGCCCAGCAGCTTGCGGCGGTAACCGCGGGCGAAGGGCCCTCACTGGTCATCGCCGGCGCAGGCAGCGGCAAGACGCGAACTTTGGTCTACCGAGTGGCCTATTTGATCGACTCGGGGATCGATCCGTCCCACATTCTGCTTCTGACCTTTACACGAAAATCATCGCAGGAAATGCTCGAACGGGCCGGTGAATTGATCGGCGTACGCAGCGAGCTGGTTTATGGTGGCACATTCCACTCCGTGGCCAATATGTTGCTCCGGCGCTACGGCCGGTCCATAGGTCTTGAGCCTGGCTTCACGATTCTCGATCGGGGTGACGCCGAAGACTTGATTGCCTTGGTTCGTGCGCAGCTGGGTTTGAACGAAAAAGATAAGCGGTTTCCTCGCAAAGCGACGATCGCGGAGATGTTCAGCAAGTCCGAGAATACCCTGCGCCCGCTCGACGAGATCGTTCTCGAAGAGTTCAATCATTTTGCGGACCATCTGGATGCACTGGGTCAGTTACAGCGGGGATATCAGGCGTCGAAGCGTCAGCGCCAGCTGGTGGATTATGACGACCTGCTGGTGTTGCTGCGGCGGCTCTTGATGGAGGATGAAGCGGTCCGTCGGACTATCTCGTCCCTGTATCGATACATCCTGGTGGATGAGTATCAGGACACCAATCGCTTGCAGGCGGATGTCGTCCGGCATCTTGCATCCACCCACCAGAACGTGATGGTCGTTGGCGACGACGCACAGTCGATCTATGGCTTCAGAGGCGCGACGTTCAAAAACATTATGGAATTCCCGATGCTCTTTCCCGGTACGACCATCTATAAGCTGGAAGAGAATTACCGCAGCACCCAGCCGATCCTGAATCTTGCGAACACCATTATCGAAGAGGCGAGGGAGAAGTACAGCAAGCACCTCTTTACGAGGAAGCTCGATGGACCGTTGCCGGCCTTGGTGGAGGCGGCAGGGGAGAATGCTCAATCGCGTTTCATTGCGCAGAAGATTTTGGAGTTGCGGGAAGAAGGGGTTCCACTCGACGAAATGGCGGTGTTATTCCGGTCGAGCTTTCATTCGTTCGATCTTGAAATCGAGCTCTCGCGTCACGGACTGCCATTTATCAAGCGCGGCGGGGTCAAATTTATCGAGACTGCACACGTCAAGGATCTGCTGGCCCACTTGCGCGTAGTGGCCAATCCCATGGATGCCGTCAGTTGGCATCGGGTGCTCATGCTCATCGAAGGAGTAGGATCAAAGAAGGCGCAGGATGTCATGGCCGCGCTTGTAAAATCAGACAATCCCTATCACGCCCTCCGTGAGGTGCCGGGGCGATCAGGGAAAGGGCTCAGAGATTTAGCCCTGACGCTCGAAAGTCTTGCCGGAGCCGGCGACCTTCGGCCAGTTCAAATGGTTAGCCATATCTATGAGTACTATTTGCCGATTCTTAAGGCGCAGTACGACGACTATCCCAAGCGCACGCGGGATCTGGATCATTTACATACGATCGCGGAGGGGTACCAGGGGATCGAAACGTTTTTGTCCGACCTCGCGCTGGAGCCGCCGGATGGGAGCGCGACCGGCGTCGAGGCGCCCGATCGCGATGACGAGCGACTCGTATTGTCCACGATCCATTCCGCCAAGGGGCTTGAGTGGAAATGTGTGTTTGTCATTTGGATCGTGGACGGAAAGTTCCCATCGGTCTATTCGTTCATTGCCGACGAGGATTTGGAAGAAGAGCGGCGGTTGTTCTATGTCGCCGTGACGAGAGCCAAGCGGCATCTGTACCTGACCTACCCGATCAATGTGTTTGATAAGGGAAGCGGCATGCTGCTGTCGAAACCGTCCCGTTTCCTGGACTCTGTATCGCCTGCGCTGCTGGACCAGCTAGTCCTGGTGGAAGAAGGTGGGCGGCAAGACTGGTATTCTCGCGACGATCATTGACAGGATGCTGAAAAAGTCCGCCAGCGGCGTTCTCGCATCGCTCAGAGGCTCAACGTACCGAAGCGTACGCCTCGCCTCTTCGCTCGCTGCGGCCTTGTTGGACGGGCTTTTTGAGCATCCTGTGTGGTGTACTCCTGTTGTCACCAGACTACAGGTCAATGAAATTTCGTCGTGCGTACAGAGTTTTTCACAGTCTGCTTGCTGTGGCCGTCTATTGAGATAACCCTCCCACCAGTATCGAAGCGGATCAATATCGATGGTGCGTGCGTTGTGCAGAGTGGTCGCGATGGGTCTTCTCATGGGGGGACTTCTCCTTGCGCCGAATGCGGGGATGTCGGAGGAGCGTCTGCCGTCAACCGACCGGATGTGGCATCAGTTGCTTAGTGAGGCTCACGCGCTGGGCCTCCCGACGAAGTTCCTCAAGGCAGTCCCACCAAGCTTCGTTCAGTTTGAGTTCGACGATTTGCACAGCTATGCCGCCGAATATCATCTCGGAGAGCATCGGATGGTGCTCAATCGTGCGCTGTCATTTAATGGAGCCGGGGCCACGTTGCGTCCGCTCAGGCGACTCACGCATGCCCAGATTGAAACGCTCTATCACGAACTGTTCCACGCCTATCTCGACTACCTGGTGACGGCGGCTGAGGCGTCGCCCGAGGTTGCATCGGATCCAGTGCTCGCTTTTGCGAGAGTGCAGCAGGGCTGTCACTATGGAGCGGTGTTGATCACACCGGTCCTGCAGAGGAAGGGTGAAACTGAGGAGCGGTTTCTGACCGAACGTGAATCCTGGGAAGCTCTCAACGAAACATGGGCGGTGTTTGTCGGGTGGATCGTGTGGAACCAGTTGGAATTGACCAGCAGCGCAGCACGATCGATTCAGAAATCAGGGAAGACTCAGGATGAATGGGTGAGCCGTCTCAGGAGTGCCGATCGAGAAGGAATTCTCCGCGGGTATTACGAACCGGAAGATTCTGGTGAGCGGGCCGTCGCTCGAAAGCGGTACTTAGCCCCTGCATCGCGTTTGTCGGAACAAGAAGTAGCGGTACTTCTGAAGGATGTCGTTGAGTTTTCCCCCAGCCTCCTCGCCCGTGCGAGGGGGGTGTTTTCTGGTTTCGGCCAAGGGGTTGAACGATACGGTCAGTGCGGATAGGAACGGACGTATCTCCATAAGCCCATGAAATGTCTGTGAGGCGCTCAAGGGAAGTGAGCTTGGTCTAGCAAGTATCGAGAAAGGCAGATATGAAAAAGACGGGATCTGGCTGGATGGCGCCAGGAAAATTCCGGCGGATAGGGAGTATTGGAGAATAAACAAAATAATTCTGCTTTTGGGTCTTGACTTCACCAGACTTCATCAATAGAATCGAGTATTTCTTAAGCAAGACTGTGTCCTCAGCTCTCCACGTTCATCCTTACATTTATAAGGAGGGGGGCTGTGTGGGGATCAGCTTGCTCTTCTTTTTTCATCATACGGATGAAAGAAGACAATCATATTAGATTTGTTGTGTCGTGTGCAGGGTGTTTCGGGCAGGTACCCAAGTGGCCAAAGGGGGCAGACTGTAAATCTGTTGCCATCGGCTTCCAAGGTTCGAATCCTTGCCTGCCCACCACAAAGAATTGATGCAGGCAAGGACGA
>JBGPVY010000090.1:0-9534 GCA_041491905.1 Nitrospiraceae bacterium
ATCAACCAGTTCGCCCAGTCACTGCTGGCCTATGTGCCCCATCTGGTGACGGCAGCGGTCATTCTCCTGGCCGGGTACGTTCTCTCAAACTTTGCATCCCGAGCCGTCCTGATTGCCGCCGTCAACGCCGGACTGCCTCCCGCCCGACTCATCGCAGCCTGTTCCCGCTGGGGACTCCAAATCCTCGCGGGGGCCATGGCGTTGGAACAACTCGGCATTGCCCAACACATCGTCGTCGTGGGATTCGGCATTACCTGGGGAGGAATCGTGCTGGCCGGAGCGATTGCATTCGGACTCGGCGCAGCCGACCTCGCGAAAGGGTTCTTGGAACGACGGCTGGGGGACCGATCCAAATCCAGCAAGGTCGATGATCTCCATCACTTGTAACGGCGCAAGACCATGCCCAATTTGATCGTCTTCACAGACTTGGACGGCTCGCTCCTGGACGGCACGACCTATTCTTACGAGGCGGCCACACCAGCCCTTACTGCGCTCCGCGAGCAAGGTATTCCGCTCGTATTGGTGTCGAGTAAAACGCGCGCGGAAATGGAACCAATTCGACAACGCCTCGGCCATCGTGACCCTTTCATTGTCGAAAACGGTGGCGCGGTGTTTATCCCTCCTGGCCTCTTCGACTTTCCCTTCGAACGCATGCGTACCAGGTCTCCCTACCAGGTCATCGAATTAGGCCTTCCCTATCACATGCTGCGAGAGGTATTGAAGCAAATCGAAGATGCTGTTGAGACGCCGTTACAGGGCTTTGGCGACCTGTCGGTAGAAGCCATCATGCAGGTGACCGGACTCCCGCGTGTCGACGCCATCCTGGCAAAGCAACGGGAATACGACGAGCCCTATCTCCTGCAAGGCCCTCAGGCGCTCATCGAAGAAGTCTGCCGGCAAATCGTCAGCCGGGGCCTTCGATGGACAAAGGGGGGACGGTTATTTCACCTGATGGGGGAGAACAATAAGGAGGAAGCCGCTTCCGTGCTCCTGCGATGCTACCAGCGCCAACAACGCATGAACGGACAAGCGGAGCGGATCGAAACGGTTGGGATCGGGGACAGCATCAACGACGCCCCCCTGCTCGCCATGGTGGATTATCCGATTCTCGTCCAGAAACCAGACGGATCTTATGACCCTGATATCCACCTGTCTGGAATGATTCGTGCGCCCGGAATAGGGCCGGTGGGATGGAATGAAGCAGTCCTGGATCTGTTGGCACAGGTACCGTAAGAGACCGCCTGAACCAGACGCGCAAGTAAAGAACCTCGCCCTCCCGGACGTGGCACCCTGCAGATGACCGTCATCGACTCGATGATCGTCAACTACGAGTGCCGCTAACACCTGTCTCTCCTCGCACTCAGATCGCAGCACTCAGCACTTCCCCGAACTAGTCTTCTTCCGGATTAATGGTATGGAGGCCAGCCGAATGACAGGCCGTCAACAATTGCGTATCGGCACTGACGACGGTCAGTCGCAAGGGCTTGAGTTCCAAAGCCAGCGCCAAATGTAATACTTGTGGTGATCGGAGCGCAGGATACTCCAGCGCAAGTTCTTTAGTCGCTAAGTACGTCTGCATCGTCGGAGCAATGAACTGGTAGAGACCCTCCAGGGATTCTCTCTCGAACTTGTGGATCACCGAGTAACAATCGTCCCGGGTGATCTCTCCATGGTGGGCTCGATTCGCGAATGCCGTATAAAAATCGGTCACGGACCACGTCGGCAGAATTGCCACTTTGCTGCGTTTCACCATGAGCCTGCTGATGATGCGTGTGCCGCGCTCCATGCTGTACCGTTTCACCAGAGCTGTTGAGTCGAAATAGTAGTATGGCATGCGATCACACTCTTCCCTTCAGAATGATGGCGGCCAAGGGGCCCGACATTTTCGAGAGCCGATCTTGGAGTTCATCCACCGGCAGCTCGTCATACCCCTCCTTACGGAACTTGTCGGCCAGGTTGCCCTGATTGAACGACGCCGTGTCGCTCTTGAGCCGCTCACCCAGCCGACGTTTCGCCAAGCGACTGGGAACCCGTTGTTTTGTGATCGTTAACCCGCGGCCACGGCTGCGTGGTGCACGAGTTGATGTGCGTCCTGCTTCCGACTTCGATTTGGCCATACCCTCCCTTTCTCTCTGAATTAATGGGGTGCTGAAGCCGGCATAGATACCAGCCCGTCCCGCGGACATCCCGCAGGATGGCTCGCCTGTGCCGGCAATTCCGACTCTCCATACACATGTGCCGCAATGGCCTTGGCCACATCGGCGGAAAACTCTTGCTGCATGATACGCACAACTTTGGCTGTTGCCTCACGCTCCGACAGATGGCCTTCCTTGCCACCCTTTGACAAGGCGCCGATCACCCGCTGGCTGGTCAAATCCTCGACTTCGAAATCGCTGCACCATCGCACGAACTTGAACTGCGGATCGCGCACGTCAATCGGCCACACCCGCACTACGCCCCGCACGAGCAACTCCGGGGATGGACCGCTGGAATCACCGCCAATTGAACGATCCCCTCCCCACGGCCGACTCGTGACTTGGAGCCCTTCCTTCAACAATCCCTCCGTCAAGGCACGTTGCGCCAGTTCAACTTGGTCGCCGATCACCGCAACTGCCAGCACCAGATTCGTGGCGAGGAACTGTTCAAGTTCGTGCGTGAGTTCGCTCACGCGTAAGGCCGCGGCGATACCCTGCCCGCTCGGTCGAATCACGCGAAGGTCGGCATTATAGGTTTCCCGCAGCACCAGATTTCTGGCAGCCCGTCTCAATGCTCTGACTTTTGCCAGCTTATCAATGGTCCGCTGGGCCTCCCCAACATCGTCACTGATCGATCGGTCCAGCTCGGCAATCCGCTCCATGAATGATGTCTCTGCCTGAGGCCGATGCATCCCCGCCAATGCATAATGGAGGCCTTTGTATACATCGACCCACCGATCGACGATCTGGACGTTTTCCAATACTTTGTCGGTCGATACACGGGTTAGATTGTCGAGCGTCAAATGTCGTTCAGCGCTGCTCTGTCCGCGCTGCTCGATCACCAGATATGACTCCCAGTCTTTCGCCTGCGCGCTGACCTCGGCTTTGAAAATACGGGCCACCGCTGCATAGGCACGATCCTCGGCTGCCGCGCGACTCTCCGCCTGTCCCACGCCGACGAGGTATTCACCGGACGGATAGTCGTCACTCACCCCATCGATCCAGTCCGGTTTCGGTTGTCCTCCAAACCATGCACAGCCGGATAGTGCGACCAACGCCGTCAGCACCACCACGATTCGGCGCACGAACCGCGATCCGTCTATCATGGCATCACCCGTTGAAGGAGCACGGCGGTCTCACCCGGTCCGAGGGACAGGGTCCGCATGGCCTCAGGTTTCAGAGGGTCAGGAGACTCGCCCCCTAACCGATTCTGCACCTGGTAGCGCCCCGGTAGAACCCAGACCCGCGCGAGATGGATTTCATCGGGCAATGTCTGCCAGCTCCTCTTGTCGGCTTCTTCCGATGCCACCGCCAGTCCTTTCGTCAGCAGCCCAACGAGAAGACCGACCCACGGCGCCGCATCTTTCCCCGCTGCTTGCTGAGCCCCTCTCGTCGCTCCCTCAGCCATCGCGAACTTCGTGGCGGCACGAGCGAGGGCTTTGACGGTTATTCCAGCCATTCGTTCCGATAGGGCCTTATCTGACAAGGCTGTCACGTTATGCACCAACTCAGTGTTCAGCGTCACCTGCGTGCCGTCGTCCGGGATGAGACTCACCCTATCAACAGTCACATGCGTCTTCTGCGGGACGAGCCGTGGCAGGGCCACGCGAACGACGCGTCCGTTAAGCCCGTACAAAACCGTGTCCACTCCCCGATTGGAATACCGATTCGGCTGCGCAAACCCGCGGTTGAGAAGCACCAACTGGAGTGCATCGAGACTGATCGGGAGGTCAAGAACCTGATCCTCCTTGCGTGGCGCGCGGCCATTATAGCTGATCACGACAACTTGAGCGAGTTGTTGCAGCGCCTGACTGGTCTCCCACTTCGTATCGGGAAATACAGATCGGTATTCGGCCAATTCTTGAGTGAAGTGTAGTGCCTCGGCCGTTCGCAGCAAATCTTTCCGCAGCTGGGACGGAACAGCCGTGTGTGACCATGCGCGGGTGGCATCGAAGGTCTCATAGGCCTTCCGATAGGCAATAAACGCATTATTCACATCGCCGGTACTCTCATAGAGGATGCCGCTCAAATAGCGAGCGAATCCGTCATCCCGATACGCATTTTTCTCCTTGGTTCGATCCGACAGGACGTTGAGCCGGTGGTCGATACGCCGGGCTTCGACCAGCGCATCTTGCCACTGACCCAACCGCGCATAATTGAGTGCCTTCAGCACGTTGATCAACACCTGTTCGTAGGGATCACCCTCATAGGGTAACGCCGTATCATTCGTCATGAATGCGAGAGTTTCCGTTCGAATCTTTCGCGTGTAGAGACGATCCAGTTCCTCCTCAGCCTGTTCCAATACGGCGTTGCTCTGCTGGTAGTCACCGGCAAGTTGAAGGGTCATCCCTCGATCCATGCCATAGAGCACACGGCTTTTTTCTCCATACTCCTTTTCATCCCGCTGGACGATGGCATCGGCGCCCTTGGGGTCGTGGGCGCGAAGACTCGCTTCGATGAGGAGATACCGGTTGACCGAAGGGGCACATCCGGCAAGCAGCACGAACGCCAGTACGGCAAAGAGAGACTGGGTGGAAATAAAACCGCCCCACCGTGCCGGAACAAAGGCGGTGGGGCGTGAGGCAAGAGGGCTCAACGGAGGTTGTAGAGCCTAAAAGGTAGAACGTTTCTTTTCGATGACTTTCTTGATCTTCTTCTGACCGAACCAGACCTTGGTGTTGCTCTCCAAATCCACCATCTGCAGATCGATCTGGTAGAACACTGCCTTCGTCCCATCGGCCTCGTCGAGGATCGTCGCAATGGTCCCCTTCATCATGTAATCGGCGCCGATCTCTTTCCCCGGCGCTTTCTGCGTATCCTCTCGTGCGTACATCGCTTGCTCTTTGCGCTCGGTGCGAAGTTCCTCGCGATCTCCCTTTCCTGCCACAAACGTAACTTTTTGTGAGTTCGTTAGCTCACGTTCAAGATCGGCCACAAACGTGTTGACGTTGATATGTTCGTGGCTGCTGTTCTGGATAGTCCCGACGACCACGACCGGCTGGCGATGTTTCGAGCCTGAGAAGTTGTTGAGCCACGGATTCTCCAGCGCCTCTTTGACCATGGACTCCGCAACCATCCTGGAATCGGTATCGTTCCAACGTCCGCTCAGATCCGTGACGACCCCTGAGTCGACCCTGGTTACTTTGACCTCTTGGGCACAGCCTGCCAGCGACAACACCGCCAGCGCCACGAGCCCGATTTGTCTTCGATTCATCACGATCACGCGATACCTCCTCGCAGATGCAGCAATTGGCGGTCGATCAATAGGAGCCTTTACCGCGGCGCCCGTTTGTCTTCTTCTTTTTCAAGCCGCTCAAAGAGCTTATCTGCATTCTTTCTGACGAAATCACGAACCTCCGCATTGAGTTCCTTTGCCTTTTCTAGATTATCCTTCATCTCCTCGAAATTCAGCTTGGCCAACACGTAGTACGTACCAGTTTTTTCATCCTTGTAGCGCTCGATGGGGCGCACGCCGCTGAGGGTCGAGGTCGTCACCGTCTTAATGGCCCGCTCGACATGCTGCTCCTCCGTGTTCTTGGTAAAGTCTCCAGCCGTCGTGGAGGCTGCATAGTCGCGCATTAAGTAGCCGGTATAGGTTTCAAAGGTTTTGGCGATTTCCGCTCTGGCACGATTTTCAGCGGTATCCCAGGCCAGCGGTTCGTTCCGAACACCGATCACGGACCCGACGCCATAAAAGCCTTTACTATCTTTCTCGTTGAAGGCCCCTGACCCTTGTTTCACCCACTTCGGAGGACCGCCGCAGGCAGCAAGTCCGATCATCAGGGCGATAGTCACTCCTCCCCCGACCAACCTCGACCTGAACCCCAGTACCCTATTCATGCGCAGCCTCCTTGGTGATGATCAGGACAGCGAAACGGCGGCGTATCAGCGGCGGATGCCGGTGAGGAACGTTCGAGAATTCACGCGAATTCATGCTAACATGCACCCCTAATCCAGTCAACGCAACCGACGGATGATGTTAGCCAGGGTTGTTCATGAATGCCGTCGCGAGGCGTTCGAGACTGAAGCCAGCCGGGGCTTCTCGCAAGTAAGGCCGACGCAGGCGTACTGGCAGTCCGTCGAGGAAGCCGAACGAGAAAAGCCCCGCCGAACGAGAGGATCGGACGCAGCAGCAGGTATTAATGAATAGTCCTGGCTAGACCGTCTCACTGTTCCCCTAACAGGCTGCGGGAAAACTATGTCGGCACGCCAGAACGTCGATGGTCCGCACGTGTGGCTCAACAGGAAAATATTTCCGCAGGATGCTCAAAAAGGCCGTCCAGCGAGCCGTGAGACGTGAATCGTTAAACGTGAAAGGTTTTTGAAGAAGAGCATTCGGCAGCTATACGTTTCACCTTTCACGACTTACCTTTTACGGCGCTTGAAAACGACGCTGGCGGACTTTTTCAGAATCCTGCTAAAGGAGGATGCCCGTGGCAGATGTCCAGATTGATGACGGAATCATTAAGATTTTGAGCCTGGAGGTTCAAGATCCCAAAGCAGCCGCAGTCCTCGCCGAATATCCTCAAGTCCGTTGGGCAGAAATCACGCGGAAAGCAGTCAAGATTGGGCTGGGGTATCTGAAGGGCGGCGAACGAGCCTAACGGCAGGCTGCTGAAAAATTCCATCAGCAGAAGAAGACCGTTATTTGGTTTGTCTCGTTTGTTTGGTTAAACCGGACAGACCAGATGAACTAGATAAACAAAACAAACCAGATTCAGCATCCCGCTAAGGCTTCGCGGGTGTTGACTGTGCGATTGCAGCTCTGGCACGGGCATGGTTCCCCCCAAGTTCGAGATAACGCGTGAACGCTTCAACCGATTTGGACTGATCTTTCAACTCGTCGGCGTAGAGGATGCCCAGCGAGAAATAGACATCCACATAGTTGGGATTGACCACCAGCGCCTCCCGCATGGCGCGTTCGGCTTCGGCATACTGCCCGCGCTTTTCATAGACCAACCCGAGCGTATACTGAGAATCCGGGTTCTTCGGGGCATACTGCACCGCCAGTTTTGCCACGGACAACGCGTCGGCAAGGTTCGGCAGCACTTCTAGCAGCACGTAGCTCTTGAGCACATAGGCGTCGCCGAACGTGGGGTTGTATTCCAGGGCTTTATCCAGCCGCTCCAACGCTTCCTCCGACGATTTCCCGGTTTGGAGAAGCGCGAAGGCCTGTTCATACTGCATCTTCGCAGCCTGTCGTCGCTCGGCCGGAGACTGGGGCTCTGCCCCCATGATAAAGGCGGCCTTTCGGCCCTCTATCAACACCGTATCCCCTTCCCCTTCAAGCTGCTCAAAGAGGGGATGCTGGGCGCCCTTCGACCGTTCCAGAACTTGCTGCTTTACATAGTCTCCGACTTCCGAGGCCATGAGCCATCCGTTTTTATTGCGATCCGCCATGCCGCTCAGCCCATTCAACAGTACCTGCACGAAAAGACTCCTCCCATTCTCCTGATTCAACGACTCACCCTTATCGCCCGCCGTCAACACTTGCACGGCTCGCCGCTCCGTATCATCTTCCGGAGCCAATCGTCCTTCGAGGGACAGTGGCTGAGCCGTGCTCACCTCCCACCCGCTGACTGCGGCATTCAAGAAGAAGAGGGTGTGTTTGGATGCGCTACGCCGGCTGAACTCTTTCAGCTGTTCAAACGTTACCGATTTGGACACATTCCCCATCTGCGCATCCCAGGGAACGAGATACCCAAGTTCCTTGCCGGCAAGATCCTGCGTGACACCCGCATGTCCGACGAAATAGAACACAAGCCGATCATGTCGACCGACCTTGCGGGGTAAGAAATCCGAGAGCGTCTGCTGCAGACGGCGAACACTCGCATCCTTGTCGTAGAGTTCAAGGACCTCGTTGAAGCCCAGTTGGCGAAACGCCTGGGCCACCGCTTTGGCATCCTCAATCGCGCCGGGAATTTTCGGGGCCAGGAGATAGTTTTCCACCCCGATGACAATGGCCCACGACTTGTAATACAGCCCTTCCGGCCTCCCCAGTTGGGCAGACGCCGATGGCGGACAGAACATAACCACCAGCGAGTATGCGAGAACTGCGAGAAGGAAGGGCTGCGGTTGTCGGTAGGCGATCGGCAACATCAATTGGACCAGACTCAGTGTGTGACGCGTAATAAATTCACCCTACTCTGGCCTCTGAGGGACTGTCAAGAAACGGCAGGCTGAGGTCACGGCGCAGCCGCAGGCCCACGGCGTGGCCCTGCGTTCTTCCTCTCCCATACCAAGGTATGGTTGAGTTCCCCCCGGCCCCTCCAGCATAATGACCATGATTTGCTTCGCACCTCGACCTGAAGGAGTCATCGCACCATGGCAGAGAACATCGATACCCTCCTCAAGGAAGGCCGCGTGTATCAGCCGACCGCTCAGACTAAAGCCGCGGCCTATATTCAGGACTACGAGAGCGCCTACAAGAAATCGATTGCCGACCCGGAAGGCTTCTGGAGCGACGTCGCCAAGGAGCTTGAGTGGTTCACCCCCTGGACCAAGGTCCTGGAGTGGAATTATCCCTGGGCCCAGTGGTTCGTAGGCGCCACTTGCAACATTACCTATAACTGTCTGGACCGTCACGTCAGAACCTGGCGCAGGAATAAGGTGGCGGTCATCTGGGTCGGCGAGAACGACCAAGAACGGGTCATCACCTATGGCGAGCTCTACCGACAGGTCAATCGTTGCGCAAATGCGCTCAAGAAACTTGGGCTCACGAAGGGAGACCGGGTCACGATCTACCTTCCGAAAGTTCCCGAACAGATCGTCGCTATGCTCGCCTGCGCACGCATCGGCGTCATTCATAGTGTGGTGTATTCCGGGTTCAGCGCCCCGGCCCTCGCGAACCGCATTCAGGACGCTGAATCCAAACTGGTCATTACAGCCGACGTCGGGTTTGACCGGGGAAAGGTCCTCAACCTCAAGTCGGTGGTCGACCAAGCCGTAGCCAATTCCCCCACCGTCGAACGGGTCGTAGTCTTACGGCGTCAGACGCCGGGGGTGAGCTTATCCGCGCCGAAGGAAATCGATTGGCACGACTGGCTGAAGGACGAGAAGGCGGTCTGCGAGGCCGAGCATCTGGATGCAGAACATCCGCTGTACATCCTCTATACGTCCGGGACCACCGGCAAACCCAAAGGCGTGGTCCATGTCCACGGCGGCTACATGGTCGGGACCTACATCACCACGAAATATGTCTTCGATCTCAAAGAGGATGATGTCTACTTCTGTGTCGCCGACCCGGGCTGGGTCACTGGCCACAGCTATATTGTGTATGGTCCCCTCCTCAACGGCGCCACGATCCTCACAGCCGAAGGCAAGCCGGACTATCCGAATC
>JBGPVY010000325.1:0-2841 GCA_041491905.1 Nitrospiraceae bacterium
ACTGTCGCGCTGATACCCCTGGGCCAAGAGCTGCTTCGTCTCTTCGATCAAGCCGTGAGCCAGCTGCCAATCAATCCGCTCCTCGATACGCCGATACAGCGCGCCGCGTTCTCGGTTCAAACCGATGATCAGAGCTGTAAATGGCCGTTCGGCAAACCCATGTTCCTGCTGAAACTCAGACATCCGACGGCCGGATAGCTGGTGCACCTCCAGCGCGCGGATCACTTTCGATTCGTCGCGTGGGTGCAACCGCGCCGCGGCCACAGGATCGACATCCACGAGTCTCGCATAGAGGCGATCGTATCCTTGGTCCTTCGCCTCCTGCCGCAGGGCAGCCCGCACAGTCGGATCGGCCGGTGGTGCGTCGCACAAGCCCTTGAGGAGGGTCCGCACATAGAGCCCTGTGCCACCCACTACCAGGGGAAGGCGGCGGTCTCGATAGAGGCGCTCGATCTCATCGACCGCCTGGCGGCGATACAATCCTGCATTAAAAGATTCATCGGGATCGACGAGATCGATCAGTCGATGGGGAACCGCCTGGCGCTCCTCTGGGACCGGCTTATCCGTCCCGACATCCATGCCACGATAGACTTGTCGGGAGTCTGCTGTGAGCACCTCGGTCTCGAAAGCCTTTGCCACCTCGACCGCGACGCGGCTCTTCCCCACAGCAGTCGGTCCAACCATCACGACAACAGGCTTGAAACGGACCTGCGTCTCGGAGAGACGACACGTCGCTCTCGCTGGAAGGGCCATCATGACCATCCAACCCGCCCGAACAGTTTGGCAAGCTCATCTGTTGAAAGGCGAAACGCCGTGCGGCGCCCATGCGGGCAGGTCATAATCAACCCTTCCTGCACCCAATCGTGAATCAGCTGTTGAATTTCTGGAAGGGCCAAGGCGCGTCCAGCACGCACCGCTCCATGGCAAGCCAGCGACGCCAAGACAGGGTGAACCCGCAGTTCCAGAGACGATGCGGTGTCCCACTCGGTCAAATCGTCGAGTAGATCCTGCACCAAGACAGCCGCATCTACCTTGCCAAGTCCAACCGGCGCCCCGCGAATCGCCACGGCCGTCGCACCAAACGGTTCGATCAGGAGGCCGAGTTTCTCCAGATCATCACGGCGCTTGAGCAACAGCGTACTCTGCGCCGCCGACAGCTCGATCGGCTCCGGAATCAAAAGCGGCTGCGAGGGGATATTCCGGCTCTGCCACCCTCGCCAAAGCCGTTGGAAGAGGACGCGCTCGTGCGCCGTATGTTGATCGACCACTTGCAGTTCTTCGCCCACCTGCGCCACAAGGTAGGTCCGGAGGATTTGTCCGAGCGGCACGATGTCGGGCTTCTCTGCCTGCTGATACGCAGCCGCTGCCTCGTGGGCGAAGGCCAACTGACTTCCCTCGACGATGCCGGACAGGGACACCGTGTCACTAACATTGATGCGGGAGTCCCGCCTGCGAGCTGAGAGCAAGGCGGCCGGGAGAGAATCCCCGAATGATGCGGTCTGCCGTTCGGCCGTGGGAGCGAACTCCGGTGCCGTCTGCGACAAACCCGCCTGCGTGAGACCCAGCACGACCTTCCGCTCGGGACCACTGAGTGCGTGGCGGACCGACTGACGCACCAACTGATGAAGCGCCTCTGTTTCCGCAAAACGGACTTCTTTCTTCGTGGGGTGCACGTTGACATCGAGTCGGTCCGGTTCGATATCCAGAAAGAGCACGAACGTCGGGTGATGCCCTTTGGGAAGAAACGATCCATACCCATCCATGACCGCATGAAACACGGTCGCATTGCGGATGGGACGCCGGTTCACAAACAATTCCTGTGGCATTCTCGAGGACCGCGCATGGATAGGATCGACCATCACGCCACGGATCGACGATCCCGCTGTCCTGCCTCGCACCTCAATAGTCCGATCGAGAAACGCCTGGCGATATACTTGAAGTATTCGATCACGATCTGCTGTCACGGCGGGATAGTTGAGAATCTCCTGGCCGTTATGGGTCAGGCGTAAGTGCACCGATGGCCAGGCAAGGCCTGCAAGTTGCACGACATGACTAATATGGGAGAACTCGGTCGTGGTCGATTTAAGAAACTTCTTTCTGGCCGGCTGATTGAAAAATAGATTGGAGACGTCGATCCGGGTGCCAGGCACGGCGGGCGCGTCCACGATAGAGCCGCCTGCTCCTGCAACCAGGGTGAGCTGTGATCCCATCGTATCCTGCCTAGTCGCGGTCGTCACCAGCACATGGGAAATGGACGCAATGCTCGGTAACGCCTCGCCGCGAAAACCCATCGTCGTTACCGAAGCGAGGTCCCGATCGGACCGGAGCTTGCTGGTGGCATGCCGCTCGAAGGCACGGGGAAGATCGACCCGGTTGATCCCTTCTCCATCATCCGTGACTCGAATGAGGGCCAGCCCTCCATCCTTCACATCGATCGTGATATGCAAGCCCCCTGCATCGAGACTGTTTTCCAGTAATTCTTTGACGACGGCGGCAGGGCGCTCGACGACCTCGCCGGCTGCGATGCGGCTGACTACGTCGTCTGGGAGGACATGGATCTTGGCGGAGCAACTGGCGGCGGGCATGCAGCTAGACTCCAGGGAACGTCGGGAACAAGGGAGCCACCACGAGCCGTCTCGATGGACGTCCGATCATCGAATTTCGGCCAGCATATTCTTGGCCAGCTTCGCCTCGTCCGATGTGGGGAACTCTTCGATGACCCGTTTGAGATTCTTCTTCGATTTGGCGAGATCTCCGGTTTCTCCCGCCGCGAGCCCCGATTTGAAGAGCGCCGCCGGCACCTTCTCGTTTCCCGGATACTCCGTCGAGAGGTACTCGAAC
>JBGPVY010000218.1:0-5174 GCA_041491905.1 Nitrospiraceae bacterium
CGATAAAGTCTCCTCCGTTTTTCGCCTCGCGCACGGCACTGGTGGCGACGGCGATGATGCGATCGTAACCCTTGTTCTTGGCCAGGGTGACGAGATTGCGAATGACGTCGAGCGCTCGTGTTATCGCCTCGTCGGAGAGGCGGTGGGTCGTAAAGGCGCCGTTCCCGAGTCGCGTCATGTCTTTGAAGCGATCGAGAATCTTGTAGCCTGTGTCCAGCTGAATCTCAGCCAACACCATATGGATGGAGTTCGTTCCGATATCGATGACGGCAATCTTTGCCATACAATAGTAGTGTATTGTCAGATACTTACGATTGATGCTGCGCTTGATTCATGAGCTTTTTCGCTGGAACATCTCCGCTCGTATCTGGTGAGTATAGATCATGGCCTCGACGAGTAAGCCTTAGATGACGGAGGGACAACAGCGAAGAAACCATAATGAAAGAATCTTGGCCTGTCAAGGTCGGCAGGGTTAATTCTTGGTTACATCCGAGGAGGCTGCTCTGTCGGTTGCTGTCGTGGTACTCTCGCCTATCAGGATGCTGAAAAGGGGCGGGGTGGCTGGAACGATCCCCGTGCTCGCGCAACGCGCGGCCTAAGAAGGCCCTCGTTGGACGCGCGCATTTGGGATCATCCCAGCCACCCCTTATAAAGGGATAGTTCGCTGCGGCCTTGCCTGGGACAAGGCGCGTCTCGGCGCGCCAGGGTTGGGCGGGTGAGAAGTCTGGCCTTTTTGAGCATCCTGCGTGGTGGACTCCTGATGTCCTCGACGTGCGGACCAGTGAATTTCCACCGTGCCGCAATAGTTTTTCCACAGCCTGCTATGTCTGATCGTCAATCGTCCATGGCCGTTGTTGTGACGGGCGCCTCGACCGGCATTGGTGCGGCTTGTGCACTCGATTGTGCCGGTCGTGGCATGACGGTGTTTGCCGGTGTGCGTGACCCTCGGGCAGGGGAGGCGCTTGTCGCAAAGGGTGGTTCGTCACTCATTCCCATTATGCTCGACGTCACCGATGAGCCGTCGATCACGCGATCCGTCGAGGTGGTGCAACGGATTGTGGGCGAGGGTGGTCTTGGAGGGCTCGTCAATAATGCCGGGATCGTCATCGCTAGTCCCCTCGAAATGGTCCCATTATCGCAACTCCGGAAACAGCTTGAGGTCAACGTGATCGGGCAGATCGCTGTTACGCAGGCGTTCCTCCCGTTGCTGCGCCGTGGCCGCGGTCGAATTGTGAACATGGGATCGATTTCCGGGCGAGGTACAATTCCATTGTTGGGGCCCTATTCTGCATCGAAGTATGCCTTGGAGGCGCTGACAGATGCGTTGAGAATGGAACTGCAACCCTGGGGGATTCAGGTTTCGATTATCGAACCGGGAGCGATCGCGACGCCGCTTTGGGAGAAATCAGCCAAAGCGGCAGGGGACCTCGAAGCGTCGGCCAGCGAGGAGGCGAAGGCCCTCTATGGCGAGGCGGTGATGCGAATTCGTGAAGTCGTCGCCCAATCGGCGCAGCGAGCGATTCCGCCGGAAGCGGTGGTCCAGGCGGTGCATCATGCGTTGACCGCGTCAAGTCCTAAAACCCGCTATCTTGTGGGCGCGGACGCCACGGCGCGTGCGTGGATGGTGAAATGGTTGCCGGATCGCATTCAAGATAAGCTGCTGGCGTGGTACCTGAGATATCCGCGCGAAGGCTAGGAAGACCGTTGTTTGGTTTGTTTGGTTTGTCTTGTTTGTTTGGTTGAACGAAACTAACCGGATGAACTAAATAAACCAAACAAACCAGATCAACCAGAGAGACCAGATCAACCGACCAGATCAGGGTTAAGCCGATTCATCGGCTTGATCGAGAGGGCTTTAATTTCGTTGTAGATGATCGTGCGTCCTGCCTGGCGAAGGCGCGAGAAGACTCCTTCCACTATCACCTGGTCGCCTTCCCGAACTTCGATCTGACCGAGACTGATGATTTTCAGCGTGCCGGCCTGATCCTTCAATAGAAACCCATAGGCCGGTTCACCTTGCCGATTCGTCGCGAGTTGGACGTTGGTGACCTGGCCGGTTACCACCACTTCTTGGCGGTCGTACTGCTCGGGATGGGTGAGGAGCTCGGTAATCTCCAGAAGACCGGATGCGTGGACAAGCAACGGCAGAGAGATGAAGGCGAGGAGGAGAAGAAGCGCACTCAGGAGGACGGAGGTACGGGATTGCTGGATACTCAATGGTCTAGCCATGGTGTGGATGTATTATACCTTACCGCGGACAAAGTGCAATCGCCGATGCGGGCTACCACTTATCGGAGGCTCTGCCGCTCGCATCCTCCCCTCTCATACTTTTGAGGATCTGAACCTGCATTTCGTCCAACTCCTTCACTGGAGGTTCAGGAGGGGCGTCAAGCGCTCCCACTTCTACCTTTGGTATGGGCGCGGTCCGCTTGAGCAATTCTTCAACCACTGCCTCGGGAGAGCGGTCCATGTCGTTGAGGATGGTGGTGAGTCGCTGCAGCCCAAACAAGTTCCTGGTGATTTCTGAATGCATGGCATTGGAGCTGGCTCCGAAGACCAGAGAGTTCCAGAACTTGACTTCAATCTCCTCGGCCAGGTTGCCCCAGACCATGGCGGTCAGCTTGTCGATGAGCGCGGACTCTGTCTTCTCCAATCCGTCGTAGGTCGAGAGCGAACGTTCGATGGGCTGCTCCGCGAGCACCGAGAAGGTTTCCTTCCATAAATCCAATGGTGCTGTCTTCGTGGCTGCCGCCCCGGTCTGTAACGCGGCCTGGAGGGATTGTAGATATTGTGAGAGGTACTTCACTTTGCGGGCAGCGAGACTGCCGGCGGGGATGCCCCACACATGTGCGATTTCGTGATCTTGTAGCGGCGCAGAGATCGCGCTCTTCCGCTCGCGTTCCGCCAGGTCGAGTCGCTTGCGATATTTATCTGCCATGCGGAGTTGGGTTTGGAACTCGATGCTGAGCCGTTGCTGCTGATAGTCCTCAGCCGTAATCTCATCGGCATCCCAACGCTGATCCAGCAGGCGGATTGCCGGCTTGGGCAGCACGGTTCTCGCGGATGCGCGCAAGGCGTCAAGCCGGTCAGCGGAAACGGAAAAACGCTCGGTCAGGAGGGTGCAGGCACGATCGGCGAAGGCCTCACGAAGTTGGGCGAGTCTCCGAAGACTGTCGCATTGCAGCCAAGTCCGTTCCCGCTTGAGCCGCACCTGTCGGCGGTACTGGTCGCGCCGATCCGTAACAACCTTAATCGATTCTTTGGTCATGGTGGTGTTGGTGGGCTTCGTCCCGGCAACGCAGCGGGGATCCGGTCGATCTGCCACGATGTACAGGATTTCTTCGTCCGTCACGTCGAAGTACTGGAGCAGGATCAGTCGAAGCATGATCCGCCCTTGCATGGGCATGACATCGATGACGGATCGGATCTTCTCAACGGTCAGGAGTGAAGGTGGTGAAGCTAATGTAGTCATTGGGTTTAGCCCGGACTATTCATGAATACCTACTACGTCGTCCGATCCTCTCGTCCGGCGGGGCTTTTCTCGTTCGGTCTCCTCGACGGACTGCCAGTACGCCTGCGTCGCCCTTACTTGCGAGAAGCCCCGGCGGGCTTCGGTCTCGAACGCCTCGCGACGGCATTCGTGAATAATCCGGGCTAGGAGCCCCTATGCGGTGCCGGAGTGACGCGATTCCAGATAGAGGGCGACGTATTCGCGAATCTCTTGAACGGTCCCGCTGACGAACAGGTCCCGTGGGATTTCCACGCGCGTAAGCGTGGCCGGATCCACCCCGCGTTCAATCGCGTAGTCTTCGTCGATGTACAGGCTCACCGACCCGTCGGGAAAGCGGACCGCGTAGAGTGCGTTGTTGTCAGCCATTGAACGTGTCGAGGCGCCGTTCCGGTGGTCTTGCGCGTGAAGCGCAAGACCACCGGAATGCTCAATGTGTAATGTTGAATGTTCAATTGAACATCGAAAATTGGGCATTGAACATTCCTCAGAAACGCGAGATACGCTTCACGAGGAACGCGCTTTCTCTTCGACGTGGCGTCAGCCGCCGAGCGTGTCGAGCGTTTCCTTGAGGCTCTTGCGAATGCAGGTGAAAATCGGCGTATCGCGCAGCGTGTAGCGGGAGCCTTCGGTTTCACGGAGCGCCATCACGAGATCCAGGAAGTCTTCCGGCTTATCGCTTTCAAATGCCACCACCCATTCCTGGTCATCCAACCCGAATGAATAGCTCGTGTTCAACTTCACCGAGGGGAAGCGATGGCCGACTTCGATGTGTTCGTCCATCATGCCCTGCCGCGCCGCCTTCGTGAGCAGGAACCATTCGCGCGTCTTCAGGAACGGGTAGACGAAAATATACTTGGCTTTTCCTGGAACGACGGTCAGACGCTTGCTCTCTTGATTTTCGTGGGTGTGATGATCGACGTAGACCGAGCGTTTGGTGATCGAGAGATAGGAGTAGGGAGTGGTCAGGTACTGTCCCAACCCCGAGGCCAAGATCTTCGTGGTCATGTCCTGGAATAGTTCCATCTCGTAGCTGATCCGCCACAGCATGATGTCGCAATCGCCCCTGATCCCGATCGAGGAGTACGCCACCACGAGGACCTTGCCGGTGTAGTCCTCGACCGCCCGCAGGAATTCCTGTTTCCCTTTGGTGCGTTCACTCTCGGGCAGGCGCCGCCAGGCCGGGTCGACTTTATAAAAGGCGAAGTTCACATATTGGCGTCTAGGTGCTGGGGGCGCTGGGGCTTGTTCAGGTGTCGGCATTGAAACTCCTCCGTATAACGTCTTGGAAAGGCCGCTGACCAGGACTAATCATGAATAATTCGGGCTCAATCGCGGGTCGGTTTTTATCACTTCATCATTGCTGTTGTCAACCGGCAGAGGGAGCTGGGCGGTTCGTTGACAGGAGAAGAGTAATCTGCTACTGGCATGCCCATGTGGATCGCACAGGTCCATAGGTTGAGGAGCATGTTGCTGTGTGTGGGCGTTATTGCGCTGAGTTGTCTCCCTCATGTGTCGGCCCACGCCATCGACGTGCATCCCTCCGCGGAGCAAATTCAGACCGCACTCGATCAGGGGAAAGAGGCGGCTGAGACGCGGATGCCTCCGGATAGTTTCTATGTGTGGTTCGGAGTGACAGACGAAATCCAACCCAAGGGATTTTTGA
>JBGPVY010000321.1:0-2873 GCA_041491905.1 Nitrospiraceae bacterium
CAGGGCCCAACGATCCAATTCAGGCAACTGCTCATACGGGATTCGGTCATTTGCCGGATCGAAGTCGTACAGATTGCTCAAGAGAAAACGGCAGGTATTGCGGATCTTGCGATAGGCTTCGATCAGATGGTTCAGGATCTCTGGCGAGATGCGCAGATCTTCACGGTAATCCTGCGCCGAGGCCCACAGACGCAGGATTTCTGCGCCTGATTGTTTGATCACATCCTGCGGCACGACCACGTTGCCTGCCGACTTGGACATCTTCTTGCCCTGCCCATCGAGGACAAAACCGTGGGTCAGGACTGCCTTGTACGGCGCGCGACGATCCGTCACGACGCCCGCGAGTAATGCGCTGTGGAACCAACCACGATGTTGATCCGAGCCTTCGAGATACAAATCCGCCGGCCACCACTTGCGTTCTTTCAACACCGCGGCGTAACTGACTCCCGACTCGAACCACACGTCGAGAATATCCCGCTCCTTCTCGAATGCCATCCCGCCGCACTTCGAACAGGTCGTACCCTTGGGCAACAGATCGGCAGCCGATTGCTCAAACCACACATCGGCCCCCTTGGATTCCATCAATGTCGCAAGATGTTCGATCACGGTCGGATCGGCCAGCACAGAATGGCACCCCATGCAGGTAAAGCCGGGAATCGGCACGCCCCAAACACGCTGACGTGACAAACACCAATCGGGACGATTCTCGATCATCCCGTTGATTCGATCACGGCCGTAAGCTGGAATCCAGCGGACCCGTTTGATCTCCGCTAGGGCCTCTTTCCGAAGCTCGTTCGTCTCCATCGACACAAACCACTGTTCGGTGGCGCGGAAAATGACAGGTTTCTTGCAGCGCCAACAATGCGGATAGGAGTGGTTCAATGACCCATGACCCAACAAACGTCCGTTGGCCTGCAGGAACTCCACAATCTTCGGATTTGCCTTCAACACATGCTGGCCGGCAAATTCTTTCACCAAGTCGGTAAAGCGCCCGCCGTTGTCGACCGGCGCCAGAATCTCCAACTTTTCTCCCGATGACGCCGTGGCATTGTATTCAAGGACGAGGATGTAGTCTTCCATGCCGTGACCCGGCGCAATATGGACACAGCCGGTTCCCTGATCGAGGGTCACGAAGTCGCCGAGCAGAATCGGTGACAGGCCGGTGGTCAGGGGCCGTTGTGTTTCGAGCCCTTCGAATCCTTCCCTCCCCTTCTTCACGCCGAACACTCGAGCCCCTTCAAGCTTGCAGGCCTTCAACACGCTCTCAACAAGCTTCTCCGCAATGATCATCACTTCGTCGCCGGCCTGGACAAAGGCATAGTCGATATCGCCATGGAGACAGACCGCTTGATTGGCCGGGAGTGTCCATGGGGTGGTTGTCCAGATGACGACGGAGACCAACTTGATACCGGCGGGGAACGAGATGCCGGGGAATGTCTTGCTGAGCACCGTGGGGGACGTGACCAACGGGAACTTCACATAAATCGAGGGAGAGGTGTGATCTTCGTATTCGACTTCCGCCTCGGCCAGAGCGGTTTGGTCCACCGTGCACCAGAGCACCGGCTTCAGTCCCTTATAGACGCCGCCCCGCTCCACGAACTTACCGAACTCGCGAATGATCGTGGCCTCATAGCCAGGATTCATCGTGAGATAGGGATGCTGCCAATCACCCAAGATGCCCAACCGCTGAAACTCCTCACGCTGAATCGTGTAAAATTTCTCCGCATACTCTCGGCAGAGTCGGCGGATGGCCGTGGTATCGAGCGTCTTTTTCTTGTCGCCGAGTTCTTTGAGGACTTGATGTTCAATCGGAAGGCCATGGCAGTCCCACCCTGGCACATAAGGCACCTGGTAACCCGCCATCGTCTTCGATTTGATGATGATGTCTTTGAGAATCTTGTTCAGCGCGTGACCGATATGAATGCGGCCATTGGCGTAAGGCGGCCCATCGTGCAAGACGTACAGCGGCCGGCCTTTCCCCGCTTCCTGAATCTGTTCGTACAACCGTTCCTGCTCCCATGAGGCAAGGAGTTCAGGCTCCCGCTGCGGCAGATTCGCCTTCATGGGGAAATCAGTTTTGGGGAGATTGAGCGTTGCCTTGTAGTCCATTGCTTATCTGGTCTCTCGCAAAAATCTTAGAACCTGATTGGAACCAGGGGTAGGAATATACCGGAATGATTGGCGAGGCACCAGTCCTTAACTTTGATCCGGGATCGTCAAAAACGTCTTCCAGCAAGGCCGTAGCGAGCGAACATGCGAGGCGTACCATTCACACCCACCCGCCCCGAGCAGTCAGAACAGCTCTATCCCGGGCGGTACATTGAGCCTGTGAGCGACGCGAGAACGAAGCCAGGTGAAAGGTGCGTCTCGGCGCACCGGGGTTGGGCGGGTGGAATCAAACCGTTTTTCACGATCCCGCTAACTCACTGCCATCATGCGGTCAAGCGCAACCTTCGCCCAATGCTTCTCGTCGTCCGGCACGACGATATGGTTCACGACGTGGCCGTCGGCAAGATTTTCCAGCGCCCAGCAGAGATGGGCTCCGTCGATCCGGAACATCGTCGCGCACTGGCAGACCGTGGAGGAGAGGAAAAAGACCTTCTTATCGGTAAGATCACGCTTCAATCGATTAACCAGGTTCAATTCGGTTCCCACCGCCCAAACCGTCCCGGCCGGCGCCGCCGTCACCGTGCGGATAATTAACTCTGTGGACCCGGACAGGTCTGCCCGATTGACGACATCCTCATGACATTCAGGATGGACGATCACCTTCCCAGCCGGATACTGCTTGCGAAAATTGTCCACATGCACGGGCTGGAACATCTGGTGCACACTGCAGTGGCCTTTCCAGAGAATGAGCTTCGCGCGCTGGA
>JBGPVY010000285.1:0-3444 GCA_041491905.1 Nitrospiraceae bacterium
CCAGACTCATATGACAGAGAGGACAAGGCGTCACCATAAAGTCAGCCCCCTGCTCCTTGGCCTCTTTCATGTGCGTCCCTGCCATGGCCACGGCAATGGCTTCCTTTTCGAGGATGATGGGAAACCCACAGCATTTAGTTCTCCCGACATAGGCCACCGGTTCGCCACCGACGGCCTTGATGACGCGCTCGAGGGATTGGGGATTTTCAGGATCGTCAAACCCCAGATCCCACGACGGACGCAGGATGTAGCAACCGTAAAACGGTGCGATGCGGAAGTCTCGCATCGGCACAGAGACCAGCGCACCCAGGCGAGCCAGCCCGATGTCTCGCACCACGATCCACAACAGATGTTTAACTTGGACTTGACCGTGGTAGGCCAAACCTTCTGGTGCCAGGAGAGCGTTGATGCGGTCCAGGGTCCCTGCCTCCGTCTTCAATCGTCGATTGGCTGCGCTCATCACCCCTTGGCAGGTGCCGCAGATGGTCATGACATCCAGTCCAAGCGTCTCCGCTTGCGCAAACGTCCTGGCGTTAAGCGCCAGCGCCATATCGGGATTCGCCTCCGTCACAACCCCGGCGCCGCAACAGGCCGCGGCCGTGAGTTCGACGACCTCGATCCCCAATCGGCCGATGATCGCCCTCGTCGATTGATACAGTTCCGGTGTCGCCCCTTGCGCAGCACAACCGGGGTAGAGGGCAAATTGCATTGGTCTACCCTGACGGGAGATGAGACAGGGCCCGCTTGAGAGAATCTCGAAGATCGTCCATCGCAGCCTCCGTTTTCGACTTCACCTGTTCCCATGATGAGGCCGTTGCGGAATGAATGGCCTTGACTTTCTTGTTGGCCAGGTCCTTTTTCTTTTCTAATTCCCCGATCGCCTTCTGGAGATCCGCTCGTGCCTCCGCCGACGCATGCTTGACTTGTCCACGCAGCTGCCTGATGCGCACTTTCATCTCATCCAGTTCTGTTTGAACCTTTCGCTGAAACGCATCTTTTTGCTGAATCGTATAGTCTTTGGTGGCCGTCACCGCCTCCTGCGTTTCCCGGATAACCGTGTCACCCGTCACCGGCTTATCCGACGCTCCAGCCGCTACGACAACGGGTATGGTGAGCAACCCTATTCCCACAATCCCCCACAACCTTCCGACATAATTCTTCATAGAAATCTCCTCCATCCCACCGGTGCACACCTACATGTTAAGTATAACTTCCGCCTTTCGGAAAGTCACCGTGCATGGACCGTAACGCGTTAGGCGCGACGCTGCGAGGAAGGCGCGATCCGAAGTTAGACGTTGGGGGTTCGAAGTTCCGAAAACATCGAACTTCGGACCTCGAACCATTTTTCGTCTCGCGCGGCTATCCTCCTGGAGTATTCTGCTCTTGTGCCACATGTGCGGACCATCGAAGTTCTAGCATGCCAACACAGTATTTTCGCAGCCTGCTAGGCACCCTTCCTTTGCGGTTCCAATTTTCGTATACGCTCAACACAGTACCGCACCCTGGGAAGTGGACGACCAGCCAGATTATGAAGCCAGCCGATTGTCGCCGCCAAGATACGCAACAAGCTAAGCCCGATCAAGGGCCGGATACCTTATCCATCCGCGCCATGCTGAATGAAGGCAGCGCGCATCTGTAAGACTGACTGTTCCAGGAGGCATCTTCGAGTCCGGTCATGATCAAGATGGGAATCCAGCTCCCTCCGAACATCACCCCGCAATGTCGCGCAATTCGTGAGTCCGTCTATCCCAAGCATCTGGACATTGTCTAATACGATGTCGGAACGATCCAACCCAAACAACTCGATCACCTGCGCCCCGCTCGACCTCGCGGACGTCAAGGCCCGACTACTCGGCACCTTGCGGACGAGCCGCCTCGTCATGCATTCATCGTCAACCACCAGCGCCAGCGGCCGCGCGTGCCCCTGACACGTATCTATGGCACTGCCGATTCCCCACGCTTCATCCTCAACGGCCAATTGGCTGTTTGGAAACAGCCCCTAAGCCGCCGCCTTCCGATGCGGTTCTGATAGGTGACCCTTACGGCAGATTTGCTCTAACTCTTTCGTGATTCCCGTCAGCGCTTAGGCGCTGACCGTGGCACTCCACGATATCAATCCACAAGGGACTGTTAGCGTGTGACAGCAATGTAGGAGTAGGACGGACACGTACATGCGAAATGGCCGCGGAGGGACTGCGTGAGGAACCCAATGCACTAGGTGCGTTCGTCTTTTTGCTGTTGCGCTTGCTGGTAGGGCTCCAATTCGATCTGCTTCACGGTGTGCTGGAGGCGAGCCCATTCTTCCGGAGCCATCGTCTCAAACTCAAGGCCGAATTGCCGCCCTCGGCTCCACCGAACTAACGCTTGCTGAATCTGAATTGGAGGTTCGTGCTCTATCGTCGCGATCCGGACCTCCAGAGAGGCTCCTGGCTGAACGGCGGTGGGACTTTCGATGCGACAACCCCTGATGGAGAGATCGACGACGCTGCCCTCTCCGCCGACCATGGCGATGGAAGAAAACGAACTGCGAAATTGGACGTGAAACCGGAGATTCTTCCGTTGCTCCATCATCACGCCTCGCAGATCGGTATATTGTTACCCCTTTATATTCCCGATCGGACGCAATTCCAACACCTTTTTTGTAATTCCCGCACGCTCGACCGATTCTACAACTTCAGATATATTCTTGTAGGCCAGACCGGCCTCCTCCGCAAGGCCCGACATCGACACGGCCTTGACCAAAATGCCGCGTTTTTTCATCTGCTGCTGCAGCTGCTCGCCGCGAACCGTTCTCTTCGCTTGCGTGCGGGACATCGTTCTCCCAGACCCGTGCATCGTCGACCCGAACGTGTCGCGCACCGCTTGATCTGTCCCCACGAGCAGGTACGAGCCGGTCTCCATCGAGCCGCCACAGATGACCGGCTGGCCTGTCTGTCGAAACGTTTCTGGTAGCTCCGGACTCCCCGGCCCAAACGCCCTGGTCGCTCCTTTGCGATGCACCACCAACTCCCCTTCTGCATACCGTTCTACCTTGGCGATGTTATGCGCCACATCATATACCAACTCCATCCCCAATGCCTCGGCGGACCGACCGAAGACCATCGCGAAGGCTTCGCGAATCTGATGCGTGATGACTTGGCGATTAGCAAAGGCCGTGTTCGCGGCACAATTCATGGCGGAAAAATACTCCTGCCCCTCGGGAGATCGAAACGGTGCACAGGCCAACTGCTGATCCTTTACTGTGATGCCATAGCGACGCATGGCCTTTTCAAACACCTTGAGATAGTCGCTCGCAACCTGATGGCCGAACCCACGCGAGCCGCAATGCACCATCACGACGATCTGCTCGTGGCCGGTGATACCAAGCGCCGCTGCCGTGACCAGATCGAAAATCCGCTCGTTCGAGACCACCTGGACTTCGAGGTAGTGATTGCCCGATCCCAA
>JBGPVY010000236.1:0-4679 GCA_041491905.1 Nitrospiraceae bacterium
AGGCCCCGCTCCAGGTCCAGCTGATGTTGTGCCCCACTTAAATTGTGGACAGGTGGCTTAGTCAGCTCGATTCAGGAAACCCACTGAATTTATTCTAGAGCCATCGCAGCAGAATACAGCCGAGGATCTCTCACCAGAGTCACGAGCGAGTGCACTTAGGTGTGCATGGGGAAGTGGAGACTCGAAATGGGCTGGATTCTCTGTAGAATTGATGGGTTGCAATGTTGAACAAACTGTCCAGAAATTAAGTGGGGCAGTACAGCCTGAATAGGCTGGAGTGCTGTGGCGTTGAGCACAAAATGAGCACAGGGCCCTCACCTACTCCCTCGCTTAACTACGGCGCGGCAGCCAGCTATAAAGAGGAGGTGTGAGGGTGCCCGCCTTCTTCCGTTGTCGGATCGGGCTCACGATGGCCTAGACCAAAATTCTAATCGGACCCCCTAACCCTCGCTACGTGCCGGAAGTTCGATTCGCTTTCTCCAACAGGCAAGATGATTATGCGTCCGCGAGTGGCGTGGACGGAGGTATCCCAAGTGAAGCATTTCCCGTAAATCACAAGGCTTCGCCTGTGCCAACGTTCCCATCAGGACGTCCGCGAGCGGAATGATCACGTTGTAATTGTAGCGGGGGTAGCGATGGTGTAGAAAGTGGTGCCGAGCCAGAAAACGATACGGGGCTAACCTCTGGATTAAGATACTGGTGGGTACGTGCATTTCATGGTGCAGCAGCCCCCATAAGTACATGTGGACGAATGCCAGGGCGGAGAAGATCACTGCCCCTTCCGGCGCTATCAACACAAGGGCCAGGACTAAGGGGGACGCGGCCGCGTAAAGGCGAATCGCGGTGTAGAACTCTAACGTGAGGTCGATCTCTCGACCGAGGGGGTCCGGTTCAAAGTTGAACAGGCGATAGTACCTTGTGTGATGGAGGACGGCGTGTGCGCGAAAATACTCGTCAATGGAGGGAAGCCGCTTATATAGACTGGACGGTAGAAACCGCCGATGCAAAAGCGCGCGATGGACGAAGTACTCCACGAAGCTCAACAGCACGACGCTCGCTAGTGCCCACACGACGAACATCACTACCCAGTCCCCTATTGCGGTGAACGTGACGCTTAATAGCGCTCGTCCTCTTAAGAACAGATTGCTATGATTCCCGACGGACTAGGGTGTCCAACAAATCAACAAGCCTCACAAGGTCACGCGCCGAATATTGACCCATGAGAGCCACCTGGATCCAGTTGTGTGCGACCAGGTACTCACTTCGGTAGCCTAATAGGAATCCAGCAGCCTCCAGCTCGCCGCCAATGTCCAAAGACTTAATCGTGTCGGGTAGGGCGATGGATACCACAGCCGGCGCAGCAAGCATTTCGGGTGCAACAATCTGAATTCCCATCGCGCGGAGCCGCTGACGTAGCCAGTAGCCGAGCCTAGCGGTCTCGGCGAAGCGTTCGGGATCAAAAGCGCGCAGCGCAGCCAGGAGGGCGTTCAGGAGATTTGACGACTGAGTGAACGGCGCACCGCGCGCCCTGGCATACAGACCAAGATCGAGATAGCGGGGAAGAGTCTTGGCCGGTGCAATGGGGTCCCGGTGAAAGACAAAGGCGAGCCCGGGTAGAGCGCCGAGGGCCTTGCCACTGACACCCGTAGCCAAGTACACATCTTTCAGATCCACCGGAACAGCCCCAATCGAACTAATGCAGTCTAGGCACAGATCAATTCCCCGCGCCGCTGTTATGGTCTTGAGCATAGTTAAATTATTAAGGACTCCCGCTGACGTATCACAATGCACGGCCCAAAGCCATCGGGCGGGAGGCTGGCGATCCAAGGCCGCCGACAAGTCCCCGCGGTCAAAGCCAGCGCCCCATGGCCAGGACAGGATGTCGAAGTCGAGATTAAACCGACGGGCGTGGTCAACAAGGCGACCCCCGAACTCGCCGTTGTCAAGCACAAGACCTCGATGACGGCGAAGCGTAAGTTGACCAGCCACGGCATCGTTGGCAAGGGTACCCGAGCCAAAGAGTATTTCGACCGCTGGGGCGCATGTGAGATCACAAAGCCGGCGGCGGACCTCCGCTAATGTATCGCAGAGCTGTGGCGAGCGATGAGATGTGGGCTGCGCCGAGGCAGCACAAAGGACCTCTTCGGAAACGGCCACTGGACCAGGTAAAAAGGAGGCGCGGCACCTGAAACGCCCCTCTACGCGAATTAAAAGAGGCTGCGTTTGAGAAATAAAACGCTCTAACCTCAAATACATGGGCTGAAATGCAGCTTCGCGCGTGCCAACCATTGGTCCGAAGGGCACAAAGCCGAGGTGGCGGTAGAGCTTGAGTTGACGGAACGCTCCCGATATAAGCGCGAGATTGTGACCATACTCGCGCGCGTGCGCAGCCAAATTAGCTAGCAAGCCGCTCAGAACAGACCCCCTACGCCGATCGGGGTCCACAGCCAGCAATCGAATCTCGCATGGCGAGGAAGCGGGCGGAAGGTAGGTGTCGAGGTCCCGAAGCTTGGCATCTAATGAGAAGGGGCGACGAGCACGGATCGCCACCATTGCCACAAGACGCTGCCCATCAAGACAGATGACGTATCTATTCTCGTCGTGGAAGCGGTCGATGAGGCGCCGACCGTTGCTCGGTGAGTGCTGTGGGATTTCCTCGACGAAAGTCCTGTAATTGAGGGAGTGAATCTGATCGAACTCCGAGGGATCCTTTGCAAGCTTGAAGGTCAGGGTTGTCGATGGATGATTCATGGCTTCGGCACTCAGCTTCCTACCAGGATAGGTGATTGGAATGTCCCGGGCTGGCCAGGAATCTGAAACAGAATCCTGACACCTTCGTCTGCTAGTGCGATATCAAGGAGGTTGTCCCCGTTCAGATCGGCAATAACCACGCCAGAGGGATCACGCGTCCCTGGCCTATTCACTGCAGGGAGGAAGGTTCCTGGCGCGCCTGGGTTCTGGAAAAGTACTGACACACTTCCAGTGTTGCCGAGTACGCCTGCGTTCGCCACTGCTAAGTCCGCTTTTCCATCCCCATTGAGATCTCCAACGGAGACGGACCATGAGCGTTCTCCCGTCGCATAGTTGGTCGCAGCCAAAAAACCTCCTGGAGAAGCCGAATTGTTAAGGAGGACGGAGAGGCTAGCCGTAGCCGGATTGTCTGGAGTGCCATAATTCGCGATCGCAAGGTCGAGTCGACCATCTGCATTCAGATCGGCGATCGCAACGTTGAAGGGTTGAAATCCTGCCGCAACAGTTTGCGGCGGCAAGAAACTGCCATCTCCTGCAGGGCTCTGCAGGAGAATGCTCACGTTCCCCGCGGCAGGACCAGTAGCGACGAGGTCGGCTCGACCATCCGCGTTGAGGTCGCCGATGACGACGGACGAGCAATTGACCCCCAGGCGTATTGGAGGGAAGAAGGTTCCCGGGACACCAGCATTCTGAAGGAGAACAGAAAGCCCGGAGTCAGCGACTGCGATATCGAGGTGACCGTCTCCATTCAGATCTCCGATTGCAACCCCATTTGGATGAGCGCCGACCCCAAGGTTCTGTGCGGCCAGGAAAGTGCCGGGCGAGGAGGAATTTTGGAATAGGATGGAGATACTAGCAGAGGTATGATTTGCTGCAACCAAATCCATGAGGTTGTCGCCGTCGAGATCCCCCATGGAGACCATTGCAGTATCGCTGCCTACGTCAAGGTTCATGGCACCGTCGAAAGCACCAGGGGAGGACTGACTGTGCAGAATTACCGAAACGTGGCCTGGATGTGGGGGTGGACCAGCGATGAAAGTATTTGCTGAGGCGAGGTCTGGACGACCGTCGCCATCCAGATCACCCGCCGCGACTGAGAAAGTTAGCGTAAAAGGGGGGATCACCCCCGAATCATCACTACCACAGGCGCCGAGCGCCAAGACAACGCATATGGCGATAAGTAGGTGCGCCGATGTCAACGGACGAGCGAGCCTGTCCTTTGTACTCGCGGTCCTTCCGGGCTCCGGACCAGCAAATTGCGTCATGCCTAGAAATCCTCTCGTGGCGCTCACCCGAAAAAGAAGACTTGTCAAGCCACCGGTTTGCATTGATGTCCTCTCGCTCATGTAGTCGCTGCCCCCAAGTCTGTTCTAAGACCAAAAGAACAGCAACCTCTGTGCCAGAACGGCTCCCACTCACCAGTACGTTGATTATCGCGAGGATTTTCAGTAGAAAAGCAGCCGGCACGTAGGGAAGGAGGCCGGGGACGCGAGGAGCCTAATTATGAACGGGAGTTCATGTAGTCGGAACGGCTGTTCAGGGCGAGGGAGATTCTTTTACCCCAAGGTCCGGTGGCAAAAACCTTGTGAAATCCCTAGCGGGGATCCTTGTGATTTCCTTCAGGATCACGACCGGAAATCGTAGGGGCCAAAATCAACTTGCTGTGGCCATCACGCTGTTCTCTTTCTCGCCGCGCAAGCCGTCGGTGCACCACCGGCGTTCAGTCTTCCACGCCCACACCGATCACGATGAGAACCGTATAGTCTTGCTTCTTGCAGCCCTCGACTGGAGGCATCGCTCCCCCTGGCGCAACTGGAAACGCAGTCTTCTGCGCGTTTGCCGGCGAGCACGAACCACCAACCGCCGCCGGTGTATAGCGCGCGGAGCGGCAGGCCAGGTGCGTCACGTCGTAGAGCGTCGTGCCTTTA
>JBGPVY010000199.1:0-5918 GCA_041491905.1 Nitrospiraceae bacterium
CGTGTGATTATTCACACCGCGCGCCCCGGTATCATCATCGGTCGTAAGGGGGCTGAGGTCGATAAGCTCAAGGCGGAGTTGGAGAAGAGCTACTCCGGTCAGGTGTACATTACGGTGAAGGAAATCAAAAAGCCGGAACTGGATGCCCAGTTGGTGTGTGAAAACGTCGCCACCCAGTTGGAAAAGCGAGTGGCGTTCCGTCGGGCCATGAAGCGAAGTGTGCAGTCCGCGCTTCGTCTTGGAGCCCAGGGGATCAAGATTATGGTCGGGGGCCGTCTTGGCGGGGCGGAGATCGCGCGCTCAGAGTGGTACCGCGAAGGCCGTGTACCTCTCCATACGCTCCGGGCGGACATCGACTACGGGTTTGCCGAAGCCCACACGACGATGGGGCAGATCGGGATCAAGACCTGGATCTATAAGGGGGAGGTCCTTCCGTTGCAGCCCCTCAATAAAGAATCAGCATTTGACCGCAGACTTGGGTAAGTGAAGAGGATCGCGTGTTAGCACCAAAGAAAGTTAAGTTCCGCAAAATGATGAAGGGGCGTATGACCGGCAAGGCCTATCGTGGCAGTCAGATTACCCTTGGAGAGTTTGGGCTAAAGGCGCTTGAGCCTGGCTGGATCACCAGCCGACAGATTGAGGCGGCGCGCATCGCGATCACTCGGTGTGTGAAGCGCGGTGGCCAGGTTTGGACGAGAATTTTCCCCGATAAGCCGATCACCAAGAAGCCGGCTGAGACTCGAATGGGTAAGGGGAAGGGCAACCCGGAGTACTGGGTCGCCGTTGTTAAGCCTGGCCGCATTCTCTATGAGATGGATGGCGTGACGCCGGAGGTCGCCCGTGAGGCGTTCCGTTTGGCCTCACATAAGTTGCCCATTGCCACGAGGTGTGTCACCCGCGGCGAGTTTTAGCATCGATCGAACCAGGCGTAAGGGTAGGGAGCGCATCCATGGATCTGAAGGAATTACGGCAACTCACGGGACCTGAGCTCGCGGAGAAGACGCAGCAGCTCACGCAGGAACTCTTCAATCTTCGTTTTCAGCTGGGAACTGGACGGTTGGAAAACCCTATGCAGGTGCGAAAGACGAAGCGATCGATTGCCAGGGTGAAGACGATTCAGCGCGAGATCGCGCTGATCGATCCAACCTCTACCACGGCGAAAGGGGCTTGAGGATGGGAGCGTCAACAAATAAGCGGCGTGAATGGGTTGGGCGCGTGGTCAGCAATAAGATGAATAAGACCGTGGTCGTCGAGATTGAGCGTTCGGTTATTCACCCGCTCTATCGGAAGGTGCTTCGACGGGTAACGAAATTCAAGGCTCACGATGAGGACAACACCTGCAAGATCGGCGACCGTGTGCGCATGGTCGAGACGAGGCCGATCAGTAAAGATAAGCATATGCGGGTTGTCGAGGTTGTGGAAAAGGGACGGGGTGAGTAGGTCGAGATCGTGCGAAGGGTAGAGAAAGCACCGGGACTATGATTCAGAGCTATACCTACATGGACGTGGCCGATAATTCCGGTGCCAAGCAGGCCATGTGTTTTCATGTGCTTGGTGGAACCAGGCGTCGGTATGCCTCTCTCGGAGACATTGTCGTCGTGGCAGTGAAAGAGGCCATTCCTGCGGCAACGGTCAAGAAGGGTGATGTGAGCCGCGCGGTGGTCGTGAGGACGACTAAGGAAGTGCGTCGCGAGGATGGTTCCTACATCAAGTTTGATCGGAATGCCTGCGTACTGATCAATAAGGATGGGGATCCCGTTGGGACTCGTATCTTTGGGCCGATCGCGCGTGAGCTGCGATGGAAGAAGTTCATGAAGATTATTTCCCTAGCTCCGGAAGTGCTGTAGCGAGGGTGGAGACGGCGGGATGAATAAGCAGACGTTGAAAAAGAGTCGGATCCGTAAGGGCGATGTGGTGGTTGTGATAGCTGGGCGCGACCGTGGCAAGTCTGGGAAAGTGCTTTCGGTCGATCCCGGAGTGGGAAAGGTTGTGGTCGAAAAGTTGAACATGATCAAGCGCCATACCAAGCCGAATCAGAAAGTCAAACAAGGCGGCATTCTCGAACGGGAAGCGCCTTTTGCGGTTTCAAATGTGATGTATCTGTGTCCTGTGACGCAAAAGCCGACCCGGCTTGGTGTGCGTACGCTCGATGATGGCCGACGGGTCCGGTTCAGCAAAAAATCTAACGACTCAGTTGAGTAGGAGTGAGAACGCCAGATGGCGAAGGTTGAATCAGGAAAAGGCGGTAAGACGTCGGAGCGGCGGCCACCCAAGAAAAAGGAAGTGTCGTCGGCCCCACAGGCAAAGGACGAGGGTAGCAACGAATCTAAGTTCAACCCGCGGTTGCGCGAGGCATATCTGCAGAAGGTTGTGCCCGCACTCATGAAAGAGTTCGGCTACAAAAACATCATGCAGGTCCCGAAGCTGGAGCGGATTGTGCTGAACGTGGGGATGGGGGAAGCCATTCAGAACGTCAAGCTGTTGGAGAGCGCCGCCGGGGAATTGGGTGCGATTACGGGTCAGAAGCCGCTGATTACAAAAGCGAAGAAGGCCATCGCCTCTTTCAAGTTGCGCCAAGGGATGCCGATTGGCACAAAGGTAACGTTGCGTAGTCGCAGGATGTGGGAGTTCTTCGATCGTCTCGTGACGTTGTCGTTACCACGGATTCGAGACTTCCGAGGTGTCTCGCCAAAGTCGTTCGACGGCCGAGGCAATTACACGCTTGGACTCAAAGAACAGCTCATCTTCCCCGAGATTAAGTATGACGAAGTCGCATCCATCCACGGAATGGATATCACGATTGTCACGACCGCCAGGACCAACGATGAGGGCCGGGCGCTGTTGAAGCATTTGGGAATGCCATTCCGGACGTAATGTCAAGCGAAGGAGCTGCAGGTGTCGAGATTAGCGCTCAGAAATAAATCGGCCGTCAAGGCGAAGTTTCCGGTCAGAGACTATCACCGGTGCGAGATCTGCGGGCGCGTGCGAGGGTTCTTGCGCCGGTTTCGAATGTGCAGAATTTGCTTTCGGTTGCTGAGCCTGAAGGGTGAGATCCCGGGGGTTCGGAAGTCGAGTTGGTAGGTTATCCACTTTCCGCGTCACCAGGCTGGTGATCGGCATCTGGTCACACGAAGAACGTTGGTGAAAGGGTTGGTATGGTTACAGATCCCATTAGTGACCTATTAGTACGATTGCAAAACGGGTTTCGGCGACGTCACGATGTCGTGAACGTTCCAGCCTCCCGTCTCAAGCGCGAGGTCCTTCGGATTCTCCAGAACGAAGGATATATTCAGGGCGTCCAGGCGGACGTCGCGGATGGACATCCTGTGCTGAAAGTGCAGCTACGGTATGTGGCAGAAGGGCAGCCCATGGTTACCGGCATGCAGCGGGTGAGTAAGCCTGGCCGCCGTGTGTATGTAGGGATCAAGGACATCCCGCGTATCAAAAACGGCATTGGCGTGGCAATCTTGTCCACCTCGAAGGGATTGATGACGGATCAGGATTCTCGCCGCGCTGGACTGGGCGGAGAAGTTCTCTGCTCGGTGTGGTAGTTGGTGTTGGGATTATTGAAATTCTGTGTAATGGGTAGAGAGAACCAGATTGTCATTGCAGCGGTATGTTAGAGGAACGAGGCATCGATGTCACGCATAGGAAAGAAACCCATTCAGATTCCAGCAGGAGTGGATGTAAAAGTCGCCGGACCTATCGTGTCCGTCAAGGGCCCGCTAGGGAAGCTCGATTGGTCGTTGTCCACAGGCCTTGGGGTCTCGATTGCGAATGGGCAGCTCGTGGTGAGCCGGTCAAATGAGGACCGTCAAATCCGTGCATTGCACGGGTTGACCCGTGCAGAGCTGAGTAACCTTGTTCAGGGTGTGACGAAGGGCTACGAACGTAACTTAGAAATCACCGGGGTTGGGTATAAGGTCGCCGTGCAGGGTCGGAAGATGAGCTTCAATTTGGGCTATATCAACCCAGTCAACTATCCGATTCCGGTTGGAATCGACGTGAAGGTGGATAAGCAAACGCTGATCAATGTGAAGGGGGCTGACAAGCGATTGGTGGGTCAAGTTGCGGCGAACTTGCGAGCCATCAAGCCTCCCGACGTCTACAAGCAGAAGGGCGTTCGCTATGTCGGGGAAGTGTTGCGTAAGAAGGCTGGAAAGACAGGGAAGTAGGGTGATTCATGAATACTGCAGAAAAAGCGAGTCAGTTGAACAGGCGGAAACAGCGGGTGCGAAAGCGAGTCTTTGGAACGGCCGAGCGTCCACGTCTCAACGTGTTTCGCAGCCGCTCTCATATCTATGCCCAGATCGTTGACGATCTTAAAGGGGCAACATTGGCTGCCGCGTCCTCCCTGGATAAGTCTCTGCGCACGTTGGTGAAATCCACCGGCAGCATCGATGGCGCAAAGGCTGTGGGAAAGTTGTTAGCCGAACGGGCTAAGGCCGCCAAGGTGCAGGCCGTGGTGTTCGATCGTGGTGGTCGGATGTACCACGGACGCGTCAAAGCGCTGGCTGAGGCATCGCGTGCAGGCGGTCTGAAATTTTAGGAACCTTAACCTAACGACCGGAGAGGGCAACGAGCGTGCGAGTTAATCCAGATGAACTAAGCCTAAAGGACAAAGTTGTCTTTATCAACCGCGTGGCGAAAGTCGTGAAGGGTGGAAAGCGGTTCAACTTCTGCGCGCTGGTTGTCGTTGGAGATGGACAGGGATGGGTGGGCATCGGGAAAGGGAAGGCCGCCGAAGTGCCCGTAGCGATCTCGAAGGCGGTTGAACAGGCTAAGAAAAACCTGGTGCATGTCGCCCTTACCTCTGGGACGATTGCGCACGAGGTGCATGGGTTGTTCGGTGCCGAGCATGTCCTCCTCAAGCCCGCAAAGAAGGGAGCAGGAATTATTGCCGGGGGTGCCGTCCGGGCAGTGGTCGAGGTCGCCGGCGTCCGTAACGTCATTGCTAAGACACTGGGTCGTGGAAATCCCTTTAATACGGTTCGCGCCACGCTCAACGGTCTCTGTCAGCTCCGCAATGCTGAAGACGCGCTCAAAATGCGTCGTAGTGTGGTGGGCGACGCACAGGATAGGGTGAGTGCCTAATGCCTACAGCGAAGACCGCCAAGGCTGCTCCCAAGGGGTTCGTTATAACTTTGCAGCGAAGTCCCATTGGCACGCCGCAAAAGCATCGACGTGTTTTGAGTGGCCTAGGCCTGAGGAAGATCAGACAGACGGTGACTCGTCCCAATACTTCACAAGTCAGAGGGATGATTGGCAAAGTTGGATATCTATTGGAAGTGCAGCCACAATGAACCTACATGAGATCGGTCCTGCAAAAGGATCCAGGAAACGACGTAAGCGTATCGGCCGTGGTCCAGGATCTGGTCATGGGAAAACATCGGGGAAGGGCCATAAGGGTCTGTTAGCCAGATCCGGCGGTCGGAGCCGCCAGGCGGGCGGGTTTGAAGGCGGCCAGATGTCTCTGATCCGCCGAGTGCCGAAGCATGGCTTTACAAACGTATTTCGTAAGGAGTACTCGATCGTCAACCTGAAAAGCTTGGGTGACATGATAGTGTCCGGTACCATCACGCCACAGGCCCTGGTCGATGTCGGCTTGGTCAAGCGCAAGTCGTTGCCGATCAAGATACTTGGAAACGGAGACCTCACGAAGGCGATCGTTGTACAGGCGCACAAGTTCAGTAAGTCCGCGGAGGCAAAGATTCGAGCAGCTGGAGGGAGAGTCGAGGTCATCCCCGGTGTTTGAGAGACTCCTGACCAGTTTTCAGAATATTTTCAAAATCCCTGAGCTGCGTACCCGTATCCTCTTTACCATGGGGATGTTGGTGGTGTATCGGATCGGGGCGCATATTCCCACGCCTGGGATCAACGGCGACGCCCTCTCCGATTTTCTGCAAAAGCAAGGCGGC
>JBGPVY010000261.1:0-3920 GCA_041491905.1 Nitrospiraceae bacterium
GCAGACGGATCGGATGCGCTCTTTCCAATCTCCATCGATCGCCTGAGCATGGTCGCTCACATAACCTCGCGGCTCCGGCAACTTGATCTTGGGCCGATCGTAAGGAACCGCCTGGGCCAAGCCCTCGAAGAAGACAAGGCAGAGCACCATCGCCAAGGTAACGATCTTCGTCATCGCTGCTCCGACTGCAACAGATGCTCGACTGCGCGAGCGAGCAGCGTCGCGGCTTGTAGATACCGGTCAAAGAAGCGAGGCACTTCGCGGGGGCCAGGAGAAATCTGTCCACGCTTCAGCAACCAGGCGTCCAGCAAACCCTGCAGATCGAGTTTCAACTGCTCGGCGACATCCTTGATCACCGCATCGGAGTGAGAAAGGACGGGGCGCCCGATAAGGCGTTGCACCCCACGCAGCAACGGAACGATTGAAGTGATCGAGAGCGGTAGTAAAATCGTCGTGGCGTCGTCGCTCCCGCCCCCTTCGACATACCGTTGACGCAGGCGCAACAGGTGGCTCGTAACACCCTGGACTACGGCATCTCTCAGTCGATCGGTCTTCACGTGAAAGCCGATGAAGGGATCGCGCCCGCCTAGGACGCGATGCTGTTCCTGGATCTCCAGAAACTCAAGGGGAAAGACTGCTGCCGATGTGTGCAGCTCCTCTTCCGTAAGAAAGAGGGGAACCACGATCTGTTCCTTGCTCCAATGGCGGTGCAACGCACTGTACTTCTTGAGGACGGCGCTGTCGTACGACGACACCAGGAGGAGGATATTCAGGTTGGACCGCCCCGGGAGAAATTCTCCCCGGACGGCACTGCCGTAGAGCAGCATGCCTTCCAGCTGCTCCCCAAACACGCCTTTGACGTCCTTCACATAGGTCTGCAACAGCTTCTGTGTGTCGTCCGGCAAGCCCTCGATCACACGTTCAGTCGTACCCATGAATCCTCATGAAGACATCGGATGTGGAGATCGCTCATTCGCACGTAGATCGGGGAGAAGCCCCGCGGCAATCACTCGATCGATCAAGTTAAATGGCGGCATCGTCCGCAACCCCGCCGTGGTCGATAGGACCTGATAGCGAAGCCGCGCGTTCCGATCCAGCGTCTGAAACACGCGATCGCGCAGGAAGGCCAACACTGGATTGTCTGTATTCCAATAGAACACTTGTTGATCGGCCAATCGTTGCAGCATGGTGACCTGTGGCCGCCTGATTCGTTCAAACTCTCTTAGCCTGGCGGCGGAATAGTCCTTATCGGCAAGACAGCCCGGCAACAGATCGGACAGCGCCATGGCATCGACCATGGCCTGCATGCGTCCCTGCGACGCATGGGGATTCATCGCATGAGCGGCATCGCCGATAAGGACGGCTCCGTCTGCGACCCAGGTCGGCGTTCGCACCCGCCCGGTCGGCATATAGGCCGTCTGGCTCCAATCGCTCAGACGCCGAAACAGACCGGCAAACTGCGGCGCGATCTGGCTCCACGTCTGCTGTAGCGCAGGCATACCCCGCTGCTTCACGGCCTCCATCGAATCCCTGGGGATCATGTAGAAGAGATAGACCTTGTTCCCCGTCGCCGGAAACAGTCCCAAAATATTCCTGTGTCCGACGTAGTAGAACGATTCCGATACCGGCTCCTCCGATTCGAGAATCGCAATCAGATACCCGTCAGGATAGAGATACACGTCGGCGGGAATCTTCAGTGCCTCACGCACTTTCGAAAATGCGCCATCGGCGCCGACGACGATCTTAGCACGGATCGTGTTCGTGCCTTTCGGACCTTGCGTGGACAGTCCCACCACCCGATCACCCTCGCGCAACAGTCCTGTGAAAGAGGTCCCGTAGCGGAGCGTCACGCTCTTCTGTTGCTGCACCGCCGCGACAATGGCGTGGTGCGCCACGTTCGGGAGTGTCACAATGGCGCGATTGTAGGGCGGCGGCAGATCGCCATAGTCGATGCTACAAAGACGTGTTCCTCCGGCCCGGCAAAAATGAAAGAACCGCACGGACCTTGTGGCATCGGCCGGCAACGATTGCAACACGCCCAAGCGATCGAGTACTTGTTGTCCGTTCGGTTGGAGAATTTCTCCCCGCAAGCCCTGGGGTGGACCAGCGGCTTGATCCAACACGACGGTGCTGATCCCTTGCTTCGCCAGTGCCAGGGCTAAGACGGCTCCCCCACCTCCTGCCCCCACCACCGCGACGTCAGTCTGTTCAGTCATCACTCCTCACAAAGGAAGGCTGAGGCCTCAACCTCCTCGTTTACTTCCATTCCCGATACCTAGAGTGATCGTTCCACATCGCCAGGAATTTCTCCCGGGCCTTGACGGTGATCGCGTGATCGGTAATGACGTCGAGCCGCTCATCGTTATAGTGATTGCCGCTCGTCGTGTGGTTCATCGAGCCGGTGGTGTTCACTTCATCGTCGATCACAACCTGTTTCAGATGCATCAGACCATCGTGCTCGTTCACTAGAATAGGAATGCCGGCCAAACGCAGCGTATGGAGCGCCGTGCGCTGTTTGACGTCCTCAGTACGCTGCAGATCGGTGATCAGGCGTACATCGACTCCCCGCTTCTTCGCCGCAACCATCGCCTCCACCGCACGGGGAGAGGTCAACCCATAGACCGCCACATAGAGGTAGCGTGTCGCATGTCGATAGAGCGTAGTCAGGCGATCGAGTGGCGCGTCGTCTGGCCCGTAGTAGACCTCCACCGTCGCGCTCCACCCGGTCCCAACCGGAACCGCGAACATCAGCACGACGAGATAGAGCGACCGCACAATTGAGTGGGCGAGGACTGCGTTCATAGATGGCAGGAGCCTGTTCAACATTGCCGTTCGTAACGAGGCGAAAGAGATGCGGCCAGATGCGAGGCCGCAGGCCCGGAAAACCCGGAGGCGTATTCGCTTGAATACGTTGAGGATTTTTTCGGGCCGAGAACGACGCAGATGGTCGCGGATCGTTCGCCGCAGTAGATGGGTCAATGTCGGACAGGCTCCCAGCTATTCGAGTTCAAACAACGTCTTGAAATGATCGTCCGTGGCCTCCCAGGCCTGGGGTGCCTCGGTGGAGAGCCACTGCTGCAGAAACTGCTTTTGGCCCGGCGTGAGCACCTGTTTGATCTGGTGTGAGCGGCCTTGGAGGGGCTGCAGAAACCCGACTCGCTTCTGAAAATCCAATGTCGCTGTGCGGACATACATGTTCGTGAAGGCCGTTGGTTTTTTGTCCCCCCCATCGCCTTGAATCCAAACCGATAAAAACTTCTCTAACCGGAGTCCGGTGCTATCGATGGCAGGATCGGAATCGTGAAATAGCTCGTTTTCCGATTCTTTGAGCGGAATGGCCTCAGCCGACCTGAACATGAAGTTGCGTTTCCACATGTCATCGCTCATCCAAAAGATGGCATAGTGGCGGCGGATCGCGGACAAAGTCAAGCGACGAGCCGGCCGTTTCCGTTGCCTTGACAATGGCAAAGTCCGTTTGATAACGTGTTGAAATTGTTTAATCTCTTGGCCATGTTAGGAGTCTTCATGCAGGTCAAAATCAATGGCAAGGCAGAAGAGATTTCAGGGGGAACGGTCCTCGATCTTCTCCAGGCCAAAAAGATCGAACCGCAAATGGTTGCGGTCGAAGTCAACGATACCATGATGGACCGGAATCACCTCGCCACCACCCGCCTGAATGACGGCGACCGGGTTGAGTTCTTGTTTTATATGGGAGGCGGCCGGTGACGATGACCATGCACAAAGACATCACCGAACTCATCGGACGGACTCCCCTCGTCCGTCTGAACCGGTTGTCCCCTACAGGCGGGGCGACGATCTATGGAAAAGTCGAGTTCTTTAATCCCGGTGGAAGCGTCAAGGATCGGATCTGCCTCAATATGATCAACGAGGCGGAACGACTGGGAGCATTAAAGCCGGGC
>JBGPVY010000060.1:0-13694 GCA_041491905.1 Nitrospiraceae bacterium
ATGATGACCCGCTCGACCTCTCCCTTGTCGAGTTTGGTCATGAACTCACTAAAAATCACATCTTCTTCAGGCTCATGGTGCGGCACGCTGAACAGGTTGAACAGCAAAATCATGAAGAGGCCGACTACGACCCAGAAAAGTATATTCTTTGTCCTGGAATTCATCCAGATCTCCTTGTGGATGACACGCTCAAACGGTCAGAAAAACCAAGACCGTGCGTAATGTTACCACAGGCACATTCATACTGACAACCGTGTGACCAAAGTCTTACTCTTGATCTCCCTCCATATTCAAGACAGCCAGATAGGGAAGGTTCCGGTACTTCTGCTGATAGTCGAGCCCATACCCGACCACATACTTATTCGTAATCTTGAACCCCACATAGTCGATGGTGACATTGATAGTCCGACGATCTGGCTTACTCAGCAAGGTACAGACTTTAATCGACCGGGGCTTCTTTTTCGCCAAGGTCTTGACCAAGTGTTGGGCCGTCAGTCCGGAATCGACGATGTCTTCCACCAGCAAGACGTCTTTACCCTTGATGTCCTCGGTCAGCTCAGTCACCATTGTAACCTTGCCGGATGTTTTTGCCCGAGACCCGTCACTCCTCACCATAAGGAAGTCCACCCGCATGGGAATTCTGATTGCGCGAGCCAAATCGGCATAGAAGGCATAGGCTCCCTTCAACACCCCCACCAAGACAAAATCCTTCCCTGCATAATCGGTCGTGATCTGCTTGCCCAGCTCACGAATCCGGGCACGCATTTGTTCCTGCGTCACGATCGGCCTACCGAAGATCCGTTCCATACTCCTTTACTCCTTCTCTGACGCCCGGTTGCTCACCGAGACAACTAAACAATGTGTCGTCCCACCACGAACGACGAAGCGCTCATCCTGCCGCATTCCCACCACCCAGAGAATTCCCTCTGGCGCCACCAATAATGGAACCTTCCCACGTTCCTGTCGAGCAACCTTCCTATCGGTAAAGAAGTCTTGTAGCTTCTTGCTCTTCCCTTTCATCCCATGGGGAGAGAATCGATCGCCGGCTTGCCAAGCCCGAACCAACAAGGGCTCCGAAAAACGGTCAGCATCGAACAATACGAGTCCTTGAGAAGGAGCCCTGCCCATCTCCTCGGCAACACGACGAGTCATGAGTTGTACCTGAATTTGCTGATTCGTTCTAGCCCAATAAACCGTTGAAGGTACTGGAAGCGGCAGGGCCTCCATCTTCCCTTGCCCTGAATCAGTCTTCTGCCCATGATCTTTTCCTATCGTTGGGCTAAATCGCACCGATCCCTGATCCTGAATCACGAGGGTCTGCTTCAAAGACAGCCGGGCCCCGCTCCTTCCCTTGAGGAAGACACGCCGAACTGACTCCACTACGCGAAAACTGCTGGCGCGCCCCACTTCGTCGTAGGTCTGTAGGATTGCCCGAAGGAGACGCCGCTGAAGCGCAACCGGCAACTCGATGAAGGCCTGGCGATCGACTCGTTGCACGCCTTTAGAATCATGGCTGACAAGTGTGCGCATCAGCTCATTGGTAATTTGCTCCAGATATTGTTCGTCTTCGCGTAGCAAGTCCGCCTGCCGCTGCAACACACGGACGGCAGCCGGCACCAACCGCGTGATGACAGGAAGGAGTTCCTTCCTGATCCGATTGCGATGGTAGAGCGGCTTCTCATTGCTCGAATCACGACGATAGGTCAGCCCTTCATGATCCAAGTATGCCACCACCTCCTCGCGGGTGGCTGCGAGAAGAGGACGAATAATCCTGTCTTCACGAGCGTACGGCATTCCCGCTAACCCGGCCATGCCTGCCCCCCGCAACAGCCTCATGAGCACCGTTTCCGCTTGGTCATTGGCGGTATGACCGACCGCAATGTGGTCAGCTCCTACCTTGTGCGCCAATTGCTTCATGAAGTTATAGCGCGCGTCGCGCGCCGCGGCTTGAAGCGATGAGCGCTGTCGTCGCTTGACCAGTGTGGGTCGATGGATAACAAGAGACAGTTGTCGTTCCCGGCAGAAGGTTTTGATAAACGATTCGTCACCGTCGGACTCCGCTCCGCGCAACCCATAGTTACAATGAACCGCCGTCAGCGTGAGCCGCCAGGACCGGGCCAGGCGATGGAGGAGAGACAACAACGCGACCGAGTCGGGCCCGCCCGACACCGCCACGAGCAAGTGCTGACCAGGAACAAACAGCTGTTGTTGACGCACCATTCGAACAAGATGGGACAACAGTGCCGGTCGTGCGGCGGATCTGGATGACGGCCTCATGATCGTCGTCTCAGCAGCCATGGTGGTTAAAATCCCTGCGGAATACGCCGCAAGCTGATGCGCGCCTGCTCAACATCACGGGCAATTTGCTTCGACAGCTCATCGGCAGATGCAAAGGTGTGATCGCCGCGTACCCGTGCCACAAACTGCACGGTGATCTCCTGGCCATAGAGATCGCGGGTCTGATCCAAAAGATTGACTTCGATCAGCCGCTCGCCCGCTCCAAAGGTCGGCCTGGTCCCAATGTAGGCGATCGCATCATAGGTCTGAGTACCGTGGACCGTCCGCGCGGCATAGACTCCATCGGGCGGCACGACGCGATCAGCCGGGACGCGCAGATTAGCAGTAGGCCAGCCCATCGCCTGCCCCTGTTGCATCCCTTGCACCACGGTACCTCGAATCCCATAGACGCGTCCAAGCAACGTGGCAGCCCGCTCCATATTCCCTGCCTGAATTAGCTGGCGAATCCTGCTTGAACTCACCACGTCCCCCTCTATCATCACGGGAGTCACGGGATGCACGCGGAACCCGTACTGCCCGCCGAGACGCACGAGGTCATCGATACGCCCTGCCCGGCCCTTCCCAAACGCAAAATGATTGCCCACGAACAGTTCAGACAGAGTGAGAGACCGATGCAGGATGTCTTCGGCAAATTGATCCGGGCTCATCGCTGCGAAGGTGAGGGTAAAGTCCAGGAAGACCACTTCATCGATCCCCGCGGCGTCGAGGTGTGCAAGCTTTTCCTCCGGACTGGTGAGAAAACGAAGATCGACGCGGGGTGCGAGGATTCTTACGGGATGCGGTTCGAAGGTCAGCACGAGCGCCGTCCCCTGTGCTTTCCGGGCTGTCTCGACCACCGTCTGCAGCAGCGCTCGATGGCCCAGGTGGTGGCCGTCGAAATTGCCGATCGTGGCGACCGGATAGGCACGTGGACACTCGCCGGACCGCCCACGCGTCACTTTCAGCATGGTCGTCAGCGGAGGAGACGCGCTGCGTCTTTGGCAAAGTAGGTCAGAATGAGATCTGCGCCGGCCCGCTTAATCGAGAGCAACGATTCCATCATAGCCCGCGATTCGTCGAGCCAACCGGCGTTGGCGGCCGCTTTGATCATGCTGTACTCCCCGCTCACTTGATAGGCCGCCACCGGCAACAACATCTGCGCTCTGGCCGCGGCAATGATATCGAGATAGGGCAGTGCCGGTTTCACCATGATGATGTCGGCCCCTTCTTCGACATCGAAGGCGATCTCCCGAAGCGCTTCCCGGCGGTTGGCGGGATCCATCTGGTAAGACTGCCGATCGCCGAATTGAGGACTCGAAAATGTCGCCTCCCGAAACGGGGCATAAAAGCAGGACGCGAATTTGGCGGCATAGGCCATGATCGGCAGATCTGGAAAGCCAGCCTGGTCCAGTTCCGCCCGGATCGCAGCTACCCGCCCATCCATCATATCGGACGGCGCCACCATGTCGGCCCCGGCTTGCGCATGGGTCCTGGCCATCGCACGGAGACACTCCAATGTTTCATCGTTGAGAATACGACCGCCCTTGACGATTCCGCAATGGCCGTGATCGGTGTATTCGTCGATGCAGACGTCGGTCACGACCATCAGCCCTGGGACCTGGTCCTTCACCGCTTTGACGGCCCGCTGCACGATGCCATTCGGATCGAACCCCGAACTCCCCCGCTCATCTTTCCGGTCGGGAATCCCAAAGAGGATGATGGCGGGAATCCCCAAGGCCGCAATCTCACTTGCCTCTTTCACCAAGAGATCGACCGAGAAACGGAACTGGCCCGGCATCGAACCAATCTCCTCCCGCCGATTCCGCCCTTCGACGACGAACAGCGGATAAATAAAGTCGGACGGGGCCAGGCTCGTCTCCCGTACCATGCGACGAAATGCCTCATGCTGCCGCAGCCGCCTGAGCCGCTGTATTGGGAAGGCCATCGGATTACTTCCTCGGGAGGTTCGTCAAGAACACCACGAGGTCGCGCACAGAAATCATGCCGACCAATTTGCCATCCTGAGTCACACCGAGATGGCGGATATGCGTTTGGGCCATCATATCGTTGGCATCCAACACTGTCTTATTCTCCTCGATCGTCAAGATCGGGGCCGACATAATCTGTTCGGCTGTCGTCTTGTGGGTGTCGGCTCCAGCCGCGACCACGCGCCGGACCATATCGGTATCAGTGAGGATGCCGATAATCTCCTTCCCGTTCGTCACGAACAGGCTGCCGATGCCGCGATCCCGCATGATTCGTGCCGCCGTCTGTGCATCCGTATCCCGCTCAATCGTAATAAACTTCTCTCTCGGAACCATGAACGACTTAACTGGAACCATACAATGCCCTCCCTTGGCCAACTCAGTCCATCACCCTCCCGTCTACTTTGGCCTAACCGCGCGTAGAAACGGCGGCTCGAGCTCCTTCCTTGAAATGCCTCACGATCGCTTCTGCCAGCGCCGGCACAGTATTCTCAACCGGCATGACCGTGACCGTCAACCCATACTCTTCTGCCGTGCGTGCCGTAATGGGTCCGATGCAGGCAATGACCACCCGGGCGACGAGTGGTCTCACCGCGTCCCGCCCTCCAAAGAGTTCCATGAAATTGCGGACGGTGGAGGAACTCGTGAATGTCACCACCGCCACCTGCCCATCGTGAAGCTGTTGCGTCAAGGACGCGACGTCCACTGCCGGGGCGATCGTGCGATAGACAGGAATCACATCGACGGTTGCCCCTAACTCACGCAACTGTTGCGGCAAGATTTCGCGAGCGACTTCGGCGCGTGGGATCAATACGCGGCTCCCACGGATTACCACATGGGCCAATGCGGCGATCATCCCCTCTGCCTGAAACTCGGTTGGAACGACATCCGGAGTCAGCCCATAGGTTCCCAGTTCCTGCGCAGTTCTTGGTCCAATCGCACACAGGCGAAGGCTCGCCAACGCGCGCGTATCTTTTCCTGTCGCATGGAGTCGGTCCATGAAGGGCCTCACCCCGTTCACACTGGTAAAAATGAGCCATTGATAGGTATTGAGACGAGTCACAGCGTCATCGATCGCCTGCCAACTGGCTGGAGGCACGATCTGAATCGTCGGAACTTCAACCGGCTCCGCGCCATAGGCTGCCAATAGTTGGGAAAATTCCCTCGCCTGCTCCTGTGCGCGGGTAAGCACGACCCGTTTCCCAAAGAGCGGTTTGGTTTCAAACCAATTTAGCTGTCCTCGCAATCGCACGACCTCACCCACGACGATCACCGTCGGCGGTTCGAGATGCGCGGCTTCCGCTTTCGCGACAATATCAACCAATGTCCCTACGATGGTCTGTTGATCAGCTTTACTTCCCCAACGAATTGCCGCGACCGGCTGGTTGGGCGACCGTCCCTCCGACAGTAACTGTCTGACGATCAAAGGAAGATTCTTCATGCCCATCATAAACACGAGCGTCCCTGATGCACTGGCCAATTTCGGCCATTCCAACTGAGTTCCCGGCTTGGTGGGATCTTCATGACCGGCAACAAACGTGACCGTGGAAGCCAACGTTCGGTGGGTCACCGGAATGCCTGCATAGGCAGGAACCGCAACCGCTGCCGTCACACCAGGCACAATCTCGAAGTCGACCCCTGCAGCTGCCACCGCTTCCGCCTCTTCTCCACCGCGTCCGAAGACAAACGGGTCGCCCCCTTTGAGACGAACCACCACGTTTCCCTCCTCGGCGCGTTCAATGAGCATTCGATTGATATCGGTTTGGTCCTGATACTGCCCGCGTCCCCGCCGACCGACATAGATGCGCTGTGCCGTGGCCGGAGCATACTGCAGTAAGACGGGATTGGCGAGATAATCGTAGAGGACGACATCGGCCGCCTCAAGGCATTCCTTCCCCTTCAGCGTCAAGAGTCCAGGATCGCCTGGTCCCGCCCCCACCAAATAAACCTTTCCCGGTCTTCTCGGTTTCATCATGTGATCCCGTAGATCGCTTGGAGTATTCTATCGCCACCGCGTGCGAGCAGTCGTTCCGCGAGTTGAACACCGATCGACTCCGGATCCTCAATGGTACCTTCAACGGTATCGCGAATGAGCTCTTTGCCGTCCACACTGGATACCAATCCTTCCAAGCTCACCCCTGTCCCGACCACTGTCGCATGCGCCGCGATCGGAACCTGGCAGCCTCCTTGGAGCCGATGGAGCAACGCACGTTCGGCAAGAACGGCTGTCTTACTTGGCGCATGATCCAAGCCTCTCAACAGTGAACGAATAAAGAGATCGTCTCGTCGGCCCTCGATGCCCAGCGCCCCCTGGCCAATAGCAGGCAAACTAATCTGCGGCGCAAGATACTCCGTAATCTCATGGGCCCAGGCCAATCGCCGGAGCCCCGCTGCGGCAAGTACGATGGCGTCGAACTGTCCTTCCCGTAATTTCTTGAGACGGGTATCCAAGTTCCCGCGCAACATGGCAATCGTGAGATCAGGCCTGGCGTGCAGGAGCTGTGATTGGCGGCGCAGGCTGCTGGTCCCGATCCGGGCGCCACGAGGAAGGTCCTTGAACGACCGCCCGTCACGACTAATCAGGGCATCCCAGGGATCCTCGCGTGGCGGCACACAGAGAATGGCCAATCCCTCGGGCAACACCGTGGGCACATCTTTCATACTATGTACCGCGAGATCGATCTCGCCGCTCAACAGCGCTTCCTCGATCTCCTTCACGAACAGTCCCTTCCCGCCAATTTGGGCCAGCGGGACGTCAAGAATCTTGTCTCCCGATGTTTGGATCCTCCGCAACGTCACCGTCACATGCGAAGCCAGCGCGTGCAACTGTCCCTGCACCCACTCGCTCTGCTGCACCGCCAGCTTGCTACCGCGCGTTCCAAGCACGACGGTCGATCGATCATGGCCAGCTTTCAACATGGCTCCTTTTCACCGACTCACATCTGGTTCATCTGGTTGATCTGGTTTGTTTTGTTTATCTGGTTGATTTGGTTCAACCAAAAACCAGACAAACCAAATAACGGTCTTCTAACGCTCAATGATCCGGCGCCTTCGAACCACTTCTTGGAGTCACCTCTTCACTATCCCGGATATCCTCTTGTGACGAATGACAGGGCTCCGAGGCAGACGTCTCATTCCTATTGACATCGGAGACCGCTGGGTCGCCGAGGCTGAAAAACCGTCTCGCCGCCTCGATAAAGGCAGTTCCCTCCGCGGAATTCACCTCAGCCTTGAGCGTCACCATTGTATTGTGAATAAGCTTGTTCACGATCGACGACGCCATCGCCTCGACCAATTCACGCTCCGGCGCGGACAGATTCGCCAATCGCCCCAAGGTCTTGTCGAGCTCGGCCTGCTTGATATCATCAACCCGTGCGCGGAGAGCCACGATGGTGGGAGTGACCTCCAGCGACTGGAGCCAGTGCCGCACAACCCCGACTTCATCCACCACCACTCGCTCGGCTTTCTCAGCCTCGTTTAGGCGCTCCCCGCGATTCCGTTCAACCCGTGTCTTCAAATCATCGATGTCGAAGAGGAAGGCATTGTCCACATGCCGCACCGCCGGATCGATATTGCGCGGGACCGAGATGTCGATCAAGAACATCGGACGATTCATCCGTTGCTTGACCGAGCGCTGCACGTCATCCTCGCTCACAAGATAATGCGCGGCACCGGTCGACACCAAGACGATATCGGCGGAAGCCATGTCCTCTCGAAACTCCTCAAAGGCGATCGCGGTGCCGCCAAACCGGTTTGCCAATTCCAGCGCCTGTTGCGGATTCCTGGTCGTCACCCGCACATGCCGGACGCCGTTGGCAATGAAATGTCTCGCCGCCAACTTGGCCATCTCCCCCGCTCCCACCAACAACACCGTCTTCTCGCTTAAGTCCGAGAAGATTTTTTTGGCTAATTCGACCGCGGCATAGCTGACCGACACGGCCATCTCGGCAATTTTCGTTTCCGTTCGAACGCGCTTGGCGACGGAAATCGCTTTCTTCACGACCTTGTTCAGAATGATGCCGGTCGCCTTGTGTGTAAGCGCGACCTCGAAGGCCTCTTTGATCTGACCCAGAATCTGCGACTCGCCGACGATCATGGAGTCGAGACTGGAAGCCACCCTAAATAAATGGCTGATCGCCCGATCTCCCTCGTGCCAGTACAAATGGGGAGTCAGCTGCTCCGAGGACAGCGAAAGGTGGGCATCAGCCAGGAAATCCTGGATTCGTCCATACCCTGATTCGATCTCATCTACGACGGCATAGACCTCAACACGATTGCACGTTGAGAGTAATATCCCTTCCCGCACCCCCTGATACGAGCAGAGACGGGTCAAAGCTTCGCCCATCCGGCTCTCAGGGATCGCAAGTTTCTCGCGGATTTCGACCGGGGCGGTCTTGTGGCTCAACCCGACGACGACAATGTGCATTTCAAGACACCGGTCCGTGACCCTTGAGGACCACGCCAATGAGGGTCAGAATAACTCCGGCAAACCCGATAATCGTGAGATACGCCGCTCGTTTTGCTCTCCAGCCCACCGTCAGTCGTCCCATCAATACGACAAAGTAGAACACCCACGTCACCAACGCCCATGTTTGCTCGGGATTCCAGTTCAGATACGACCCCCGAGAGAACTCGGCGGACAGCGCACCAGTAATGATGCCGAGCGTGAGCAGCGGAAACCCTGTTACGATCGACTGTTGATTCAGATGGTCGAGAAAATCCAGGGCGGGCAACTTTGAATAGAGGACATTGAAACGTTTGGACTTGAGAAGTCCATCCTGAATCAGATACATGACACCAGCCACAAAGGCAATGGCAAACCCCACGGTACCCAGCATGCTCAGGGTGACATGGACCCACAACGTTCGAAACACCGGCGTGAGCGTCGGAGCTGTTTCCGGCAAGGCCGCGGCAAAAACTAGCGAGATCAGTGCCAGGGGGACGATGAACGAGCCAAGCACGTGCAGACGGTGGCGAAACTCCACGACGAGAAAGACCAAAATCAACACCCATGAAGAAAACGACAAGGCTTCATGGAACCCTGGCGACGAGACGTCCGTCGCCCCGATCATCCCTACGCCCATTGCAATCGAATGTAAGGTAAACCCGACCGCCGTTATTCCCAGCGAGATCTTCGATAGGGCTTCCGTAGCCCAGAGCAAGTAGGCAAGATAGGAAACGGTGGCCGCAAAATACAGGGCCATCGTCACCACGAAAAACATGGCGGCCATAGAGGTCTATCCCCTCAACTTCTCAGGACAAACAGACTGTCATTGGACCGAAGATTATATCGATGGCGCGAGATGGGAGTCAACAAAACGATCGCGGAATGGAAGGCCGGACAACCCTGTCCAGCTCTCCCGGCACCCTCTATGTCGTCGGCTCGCCGATTGGCCATCCTGATGACATCACCATTCGGGCCCTTGCCACGCTGCGCCGCGTCACGGTTATTGCGTCGGAGGACCCTCGCGTGACCCAGGCGCTCCTAGCCCATCATGGCATCACCGCAACGGTCACAAGCTACGGCCCGTTCAATCGCCACGAGAAGATGCTGCTCCTTCTGCATCGACTCATGCAGGGACAGGATGTCGCCCTCGTCTCAGACAACGGCACCCCGGTCATCTACGACCCAGGCAGTCTCTTTGTGGCTGCTGCCCATCAAGCAGGAATCCCGGTCAAGGTCATCCCTGGTCCCTCTACCATGACGGCAGCGTCGGCGATCTCCGGCTTTTCTGGTGATGCGATCATCTTTGAGGGACACCTCCCATCAACCAGTCGTCGTCTCACACAATACCTCTCCCGGCTCCGCAAAGAACGAAGAACCCTCGTCTTCTACGTGGATCCCAGAGCCCTGATAAGGCTACTAAAAATCCTGGTGCAGATACTCCCCGCCAGACAGATTACCATCGCCATGAATCTCACAACCCGCGAAGAGTCCCTCTCTCGCGGGGTGCCGGGTGAACTGCTCGATCAGATCGGACCAGTGCCGAAAGACTCAGCGGTGACGGTCGTCATTGAAGGTTATAAGGTAGGATCGCAAAACTACTCATCTTCTCGGCGGCGGATGACCACTCGATAGGATCCTTCGACGCGATCTTCAGACAGAATGGTGTGACCCTCATTACTCACACTACGAGGAACATTCCGAATCGGGTCGCCGTCGTCCAACAACACTGATAGAATCTGTCCCTGTTCCATCGCTTCCAGTTTCAACTTCGTTTTGACGAAGTTATAGGGGCAAATCACTCCCCGTAAATCCAACTCGGCATCCGGTTGACCAGTCACTGTCGTGTTTCCCTTTCCATTTATTTGGTTTATTTGGTGTGTCTCGTTTGTTTGGTTTGTCTGGTTTTTTGATTAAACGAAACTAACCAGATGAACCAAATCAACCAGATAAACAAAACAAACCAGGATAGTTTGTCCCCAGCCTGCGCTGGTTGATACAAATCCTAACAAGGAGTTAGCCGTTCGGCAAGCACTGCACCGGGTGTAACGGCATGGTGAACGAAAAAAGGGGCAGCGCCTCGCTGCCCCTTCTCACACCTTCACGCAATGTGTCCTACTTAGTTCAGGCCCTTGACCAAGTTCGGCTTGGTGTAATCCGTCCCGTAGTCTGACTTATTGCCTACTGCATTGCCCCATCCTGGCTGTGGTTCACACTGCCAGCAGGGAGCGGCACCGGTATATTCACCAACGGGGCTGGTGATACCGGAATCGATCTGTCCTGGAAGCACAGAACCACCAATGCCACCTGTGGTGGAGCCACTGTTCGTGTTAATCCCACGCTCGGTCGCCGGATTTGGGTGCTGCCCAAGTCCGCCGAAACCGGCCAGTTTCTCGTTGCCACGCATAACGGTGATCTCACGAACAATCTTACGGCCAGTGCCGAACGGCTGGCTCGCACTTGTTTCCTCGAATGCCTGAATGGTTACGTCGTCACCAGTCTCAAGAATGCGAATCTGATCGTAATTGGTCTTGTCATCAAAATACACCGTGCGGTAGTTCATCGCACCACCGCCTGCACGCCCCTCATCGTGGGAGCTTCCACCGCCCTCGAGATGCATTTTTTTGCCCGGCAGATCGATGCCAATCACGCGGCCATAAATCGTCTCCGCCTGCGACAACCGATCGAGGAACTGGGTTCGATCAAAGGTGGTCACACGAGTGCTCGACCCCGACACATCGCCAACTCCTTCACCCACACCCATGCCCGACTGGTTCGACTGCAAGCGCTCCTGAGCGATTGACACACTCAAGAAACCGACAAAAAGTATTGCCGTTCCTAGTGCCAACACCTTACGCATGTGCTGCCTCCTTGGTGAGATGAGATTAGAGGATGAAGGGAAATGACGGACACCAAGATGGGACCAACATCATGAGTTAAAACCTCTTCATCACTCTAGACGAAAAAATATAGGCTACCCATTCAGCCATGTCAACTGGGGATATGGGTGTTTAATTTGCTCCAGATTCACGCACAATCTGATCACTAACCAACCCGACCCGCAAAACCCCCGCGTCAAACCAGCTGCCACGTTGTGAACTGATGGTGCCCAGAGGGAGGGTCGAACTCCCACTCTCTTACGAGAACCGGATTTTGAGTCCGGCGCGTCTGCCAGTTCCGCCATCCGGGCATATCCGTTCAAAAGGCGAATCTTCTTAGCACATAGCCCTGTGCTGGTCAATCCGCTCCCCTCTTTTCTTAGCACGACCGCAGTGTTACAATACCCGGTCACACTCACCTAATATATTCAGGAGGATCCTCACACCATGGCAGACGTCCAGTGTGTCACGTGTGGACAAGCCGGAGAAACGATCACTGATCCCCTCTTCATGGGGAGGCTTGAATCCGAGATCAAAGCCAAGGTCTGCAAACCCTGTTGGAAAAAGTGGGAAGGCATGCGGGTTATGGTCATCAACGAGTATCAAGTCAACCTGGGCGAAGAGAGCGGCAGAGAACTCGTAAAGAAGCAGATGAAGGCCTTTCTCAAACTTGGGGAGCAAACTGATACCGGAAAGCTCGATCAGAACTATCGCCCACCAGCCTAACAGGCTCGTGAATTTCTCCAGCGATCTCGCAGGCTTCGTTGACAGGCCGATTTCAGAAATGTTAGTTTAAAGAGTTTCTGATCCATCCGCAGGGTCAGCAACATTCCCGTAAAGTTAGGAACAGGAGCCGGTTTCTTGTGATTACACAGATGCACGTAAAAGGGCTGATGTTCGACCCCTATAATAACGCGTATATCGTGGTGCTACGTGACGAAGAGCATTCCGACATGCTCCCCATTTGGATCGGCAAGTCAGAAGCAGGTGCGATCAGCATGTCACTGGAAAACGTCACGCCCCCCCGGCCTATGACGCACGACTTCATGAAGTCGCTCCTCGATGCCTACAACGCGAAAATCATCAGCGTGGTCATTACGGACTTGTCGGAGCACACCTATTTTGCGAAAATACATTTGATGTACGAAGATTCAGAATACACCGTCGATGCCAGACCCAGCGATGCGATTGCACTGGCGCTTCGGAGCAATGCGCCGGTGTTTGCGAACAATTCGGTCATCACCAAACAGAGTTCCGAAGAACTCGAACAGTGGCTGGAAAATCTCAAACCGGAAGATTTCGGCAAACTGGACTCCTGAGTCAGCGAGACGCACTATGAGCGCCGTCGATCTACCCAAAGAACAAGACCTGGTTGAATACCGGGTGGATCGCATCCTCGAGGAGGCCAACACCGACACTAGAATTGTCGTCTTGGCACGACAGGAGGGCGCCCTCGATACGTTTCCGATTTGGGTCGGGGCCGCGGAAGGTAATGCCATTAAATTAGCGCTCGATACTATGATCACGCCACGGCCAATGAGCCATGACTTGATCAAGAGTTTTGCCGAACATTTGAACATCACGATCCAACGCGTCGTCATTGCGGACGTCAAAAGCAGTACGTATTACGCCATGGTCCATGTCGCCAACAAAGGCGTGGAGCGGACAATCGATGCCAGGCCCAGCGATGCAATCTCGTTGGCCCTCCGGACCCCTTGCCCGATCTACATTACCCAAGATGTGTTGAAGCGGCGGAGCACAACGAATCTCGACGCCTGGCTGGCAAAACTAGAGTCGAAAGATATCGGCACACCGGAAGTACAGGAAACTTGATTCACTCGATAGCGAAGGAGCGGGAAGAACGATGGTGACCTACATGCAAAAGCCTTTGGACGTGCAGGGAAAGTGGTACCTCGTGAATGCGGAGGGGAAAACGCTGGGCCGATTGGCAGCCCGCGTCGCCGGGATGTTGCGCGGCAAACACCGGCCAACCTTTACCCCCCATGTGGACATGGGGGACCATATTGTGATCGTGAATGCGGAGAAGATCCTTCTGACTGGCAACAAAATGGCCACGAAACTCTATCGCCATCATAGCGGCTTTCCGGG
>JBGPVY010000126.1:0-8030 GCA_041491905.1 Nitrospiraceae bacterium
CCCGAACCCAGTCACGTGGCAGCCGATACAATCCTTGTCCTTGGTGTAGTCCTTCTTAGGGTCGAGTTTTGCCTTGAGCATGGCTTTGTTCTTTTCCTTGTCCCTGTTGGCTTTGAGCGAGTCGACAGCTTTGGCGTGGGCTGTCTTGATCCATGAGTCGGCCTCACTTTTGTGGCAATTACTGCATTTCTTCCGGCCCTCGTACGGGGTTTCGGCGGAAGCGCTTCCGACTAGGACGGCGAATACCGCTACCGCCGCAGCGGCGAGTGCGTATGTCATGGGATGCTTCACGGTATCTCCTTTCTACCTAATCCAAAAACTATTCGTGGCCGTACTCTAAAAATTGCTCGTACCTGCACTCTATCGTTGGTTTGTCAGATTTACAAGATCGATAATCCCTCCTCGGCCAATAGCAAATCAGCTACTGGACGGCTGGGTAGCTGGAATCTTATACACCCAATAGCCGCCTTGCTGATAGACGAGTTTCAGAGCCTGAAACTCAAGAGGATTCGATGTCGCGAAGGGCAGCATCTGCGCAAGCAGTGTGTTGCCGCTCTTATCACCGGTCAGGAAGTAGGCACGCACCAAGTTTTCCGACAGCCCATGCACCGAGTAGGCATTGTGCTTGTTGTCGACCTGCCAGCGCTTCACCATCCCGCTCAGTCCATGCACGTCGCCGCCCTTCAAGGGGAAGTCCTTGTAGGCGACATCGAGACGATCGGGGCGCATCAGCCCGAGCTTGTAGAGATCCGAGAGGTGAACCGCGACATAGGCCTCGCGCCCGCCGGTCAGTTCGCGCAACATCGCCGCACCCTCTTTCGGATCCGCCGCCAGCGCATCGGCGAAGCGTTGGAATTTCTGACTCTCTTCGTTGCTCGCCGGGGCTCCCCAGAACTCGCGTTCGTATTTCGCGATCGCCCCGCTTCTGGGACGCCAGGGTAACGGCGTAATAAGGGGTAGGCTCAGATGCGAGATGAATACCGTCTCGTACCCCGTCAACAATTTGATCTGACGCGAGGTGTCCCACCATGCAAGGATGACTGCGTCTTTCGGCACATGCTTGGCAATCGCCGATGCCAACAGGGTCAGCTCTGAGAGCTTGCCGTCGAGGAAGACCACTGGCTCGCCGCTGCGGTTTTCCCAGCTAAGCATGACAGGCGGGGCATTGCCGCGTCGCGCAAGATAGGCCAAGGCTACCGGCTGGTCCACTCCCTCGACTAGCACCTCCTGCTTGCTGATACCGAGGTCGGGCCAAGCTTCGAGTCCAAGCTTGCCGAACTTGTCGACACCGCCCTCTTCCACTAACTTATAGTGGTAGGGTGCAGACCCTGGACTGAGCCACAGGTACGCGAGCCAACCGAGCACAAGAAAACCTCCCGCCACCAGGAAGATTCCTAGCGACGGGAGGATTCTGTTGCTTGGTCGCGTCAGCGCTCCTTCCATCGTCTGCGCTGCGCCCGTTGTCACCGCCTGTTCTTCTTGCGTCTGCTCCATCCGGCGAGCGCGAGCGTACCGGTCAGCAGCATGCCGCCGCCCAAGCTACCGAGCGTAATCTTCCCGCCCGTGCCGTGGAAGTCAAGCAGGCTCGTTTTGCTCTGCTCGAGCTTGGCCACCCGTTCCTGCAGCGCCAGCTGCTCCTTGAGCTTGGTGTCTTCGTCATTGATTTCGACATAAGCCCTGTTCATCGCCGCCCAGCCGACGGTATAGGTGAACCCCCAATGTTGGTGGGCGAGGGCCACGTGCAATTGCACCAGATGGTCTTCAGCCATTTCAAAGAGTTTGAGCTCGATCGCTGCAGGGTTGTTGCCCTTCGACCAGTATATCTGGAAAAATTGCTCGAACCCTTCCGGGACGGGCTTCGGAGGCTCCGGTCGGTTGGTCTTCTGGCCGGTGAGGAGACCAGCCTCGTACTGCTTATGGACTATGTCGTGCGCCTCATCGTACTTATCAAGCCCCGAGTAGGTGCCATTGTCCATATACTCTAGGTAGGCACGGGTGTGGCTCTCAGAGTGGCACTGGGTACAGGTCTTGACCCAAGCATCCAGGCGCTTATCGGCCCAGGCGGTCTTGATGTTTTCTCGGATGCCGGGCACAAAGGGATAGTTCGCCCAGCGGACTTTACGCACCACGTTGTGAGAGAACTTCCCTTGGTACTCCATGTGACAGCTCGCGCAGGTGGGTGCGGCCAGCCCGCCCTTGGCAATCTCGTCCTTGAGTTCCACGTTCCAATTCCAGCTACTGCCCTTGGCCTCATACTGCTTGCCATGCTTCGACATGGTGTAGGCTTCCCAGTTGATGTGGTCGGCGCCGCTGTGGCAGGTGCCGCAGGCCTCAGGCTTGCGCGAGTCAGCCACCGAGAATTCATGCCTGGTATGGCACATGTCGCACTTGTTCTGATTGATGTGGCACTGGGTGCAGCCGTCGGCGATCTCGCGCTGCGACATCCCGGCATAGACTTCCACCTCGACATTGGCCCTGTAGTCCAGCGCGTGCGACGGACGGCCCTTCGGCCACTGGTTCTTCGGCCAGGTGAGGGTGTCGCGCTCGGACTCACGCTCGGCGAACTCCTGCAGGTGGCAGTTGGCGCACACGTCGGCGGTGGCCATTCGAATGTCCTTGCGATGGTCCGCCTTCTTCGTCGTGTTGATATCAAAGTGGCAGTCAATGCAGCCGACTTCTTTCAAGTGCTCTTTCTCGCCGAGTTTGCCCAGCGAGCGGAGGTTCGTCTCAATCGCTTCCAGCTTCGCTTTCTTGTAGTAGGTGTCATCTTTGGGGGTGAGCTTACGGATCTTGTCCAGATTGGCGTGGGTACTTCTCTTCCAGAGTGCCACCCACCCCGGCGACTCGTCGGTGTGGCATTTCACGCACTGCTGGCGTGTCGCGATATCCTTGACCGATGTCGGTGGTTTGTAGAAGGAACCAGGGTCCAGGTACTTACTGAATGGGATCGGCTCCCAATACTGACCGTACTTCCCTTTGCCGAACCCTTGGGCTGGATCCAGGTAACGTTTCTCCAGCGCATCGTGCAACTCCTTGGGACTGGCTGACCGATCGAGCTTCAGCGCCTCGTAGGTTTCCTTAGGGACGCTAGGGAAATCCGCTTGCACCGTTCCCGCAAGTAAGACTCCGCATGCCAGCAGACCACAACTCGCCCAGAGCTTCGAGTTCATGCTGATGCTCCTTCCATTAAGAGTGCTACTGCTACCTGTATATGTCTAGGCAATTTTTCTTGTCTTGTTTCTTGTTTATGGTCGTGAGTGGGCCTGTTACATCGTGTGCGGCGCATATGTATCTCAGCAAAGATTAGATGTCAATGGGGATTGTGGGGATTTGTGAAAAAAATTTGCGTGGCTGAACTCCTGCAAGATAAATGCCCTGAGGACCCGGCGTGGAACAGCGGGCAGGAGGTCCTGCGACGTGGCGATAGAAGTGAGAGGCATGTGGGCTTCCAGAAGCTATGGTCTTTCACGATCGATGACAATGGTGACCCCCTCCATGCCAGGCTTCACCGGCTGACTTATCCCCTCCAGGTCCCCACTTTCCGGCATGGCCTTACCGGATTTCGACAGACGGGCCACAATCACCACCGTTCCTACGTCTGAGAGTTTTCTGGACGGCATCATGCTGGTCGAGTCATCGAGCCGGAACGTGAAGGGTAAATCTTTTCTTGTCGCCCGCACAATCGCCACAGGCATCGGTGGCCCACTCACCTCGCGTGCAAACACAAACAACGTGTCCGTCGCGGACCCCTTGCCGGCCAGGCTGGGCGCCACAGTCACCTTGCCGCTGATCGCCAGCGACTGTCCGGCCGACGCCGCTGGTTCCGCATACGTTGGCACCGTCGCGGCGAGCAGTACGATGCAGACAAGCAGACCACATCTCATCCAAAATTTGTCGGCCATGTGCAATGCTCCTTGGTTAAGACACTTTTTATGGTCTTGAGTGAGCGCACATGTATCTCAGCATACATCGGAAAATGTCAAGGGGGCTTGTGCGATAAATTGCAGGGCTGACTACGGCAAGCTGAGTGCCTAATGACCTGTGCAAGGATCAGCGGGAGAAGCTAGAGCAGCGTGGTGTTAGAGGAGAGAGACATGCGGCTATGGTCTTTCACGATCGATGACAACGGTGATCCCATCCACTCCAGAATTCACCGGCTGACTTGTCCCTTCCAGGTCTCCACTTTGTGGCATGGCCTGGCCGGACTTCGACAGACGGGCCACAATCACGACCGTTCCTGCACCGGAGAGTTTTCTGGACGGCATCGGGCTGGTCGAGTCATCGAGCTGGAACGTAAAGGGTAAATCTTTCTTCGTCGCTCGCACGATCGCCACAGGCATCGGTGGGCCACTCATCTCGCGTGCAAACACAAACAACGTGTCCGTCGAAGATCCTTTGCCCGCCAAGCTCGGAGCCATGGTCACCGTGCCTCTGATCGCACGCGGCTGTCCGGTCTGCCCGGTTGGCTGAGCCGGCGCTGCCGGTTCCGTATACGCGGACACCGTCTCTTGACCGCCACCAAGTTGGCTCTGGGCTTCTGCGATGGCAGCCATCAGTTGCTGCGTCATTTCCGGGTCTACGTCCGCAGGAAGGTTCGCGCGAGCTTGTTCCCAGTCCTTGGCCGCACGCGCATAATTCTTTCGGTTGAACGCCACGGTCCCTGACAGCATCAGCGCCTTCACATTACGTGGATCGATCTTCAGCGCCTGTTGAATCAAGACTTCGGGCGGCCCCTCCAACTTGCGACCATGGACGACGCCTAAAGTATCGGCATAATCGGCGAGTAACTGGGCATTATCAGGAATCAGTGTCACGGCTTTCTCGAAGATCGGCACAGCCTCGATGTGACGCCCCATTCCCACGTACGAACGCGCGAGCAATGCCCATCCCACGCCATCATTCGGATTCTCCTCCATTTTCTGCTTCAGTCGCTCGACCAGGGCTTCGAGTGAGTCAGCGGACGGATGAGCATCGTCTGAACTCCCTTGCGCAGACAGCGACGCTGCGGTTGGCTGCGTCATGGCGAGGGGATTCCCAAGTTCCCAATAGAGCAACCCACTCACAGTCGGAACGATGATGGCAAGTGCAAAAGCCACCGGCCTGCTACTTACTTGACGTGGTGCCATTGTGGGCGTCGTCTCCGTGGCGCCTGTTTCTTCCAGCAGACGGCGTTCGAGCTCACTTCGCGCCTGCTGATACAGTTCATCGGTGAGTACGCCGTTCGCACGGTCCTGCCCTAACTCCGCGAACTGCTGTCGGAAGATAGACAATGTCTTCTCCTGCTCTCCCGTTGCGGCCGTCTCTGTGCGCTTCAGCAGAGGCCACAACAGGAGCCCGAGGATGAGCACTGTCATGGTCGAAGCGATAAGCCAGAATATGATGGTCAAGGGCGATTGGCTCCTTCGGAAAGCAGTTGCGCGACACGGTTGTGCTCGGCTTCCGACAATGTCACGTCGGCAAGCTTCTTCTGTCTCCTGCGCAGCGCAAGCACCAATGCCGTCGCGCCTGCGATCAACAAGAGGAATGGTCCCAGCCAGAGCAGGGTAGTGGTAGCCTTCCACGGCGGCCGGTACAAGACAAAGTCGCCATACCGTTGCACGAGAAAGTCGATAATTTCCCGGTCACTCATATCTTTGGCGATCATCTCGCGCACTTCTCGGCGTAAGTCTTCGGCCAACGGCGCATTCGAATCGGCCAACGTCTGGTTCTGACAGACCAGGCAGCGAAGCTCTACGGCGAGGGTTTTTAAGCGCGCTTCAATCTGTGGGTTATCAGCAAGCGGCCTGGCCTCGTCCGCCGCAGCGAGACTTGGGATGAGAAGGATGATCACCAAGAGCCATCTCATTGCTTCTGCAACTCCCTGACCAGGGGCAAAATCTTCCCTTGCAAGATGTCCTCACGCAGCGGGCCAATCTGCTTGTAGCGGATGACCCCCGCCTTATCGATCACGTAGGTTTCCGGCACTCCGTAGACACCGTAATTAATGCCGACGCGCCCCGACTCATCCACGGCGACGACCTGATAAGGATTGCCCCACTCTCTCAACCATGTCAGAGCCTCGTTCCGTTGATCCTTATAGTCCATGCCGTAGATGGGCACCTCCCCGGATTGTGCGAGGTGGATGAGCACTGGATGCTCTTCCTTGCAGCCCCCGCACCATGACGCCCAGAAGTTGAGCAGCCAGACCTTACCCTTGAGGTCGTTCGACGAAATAACTTTTCCCTGATCATGGAGCTGCGGAAGAGAAAAATCAGGCGCCGGCTTCCCTACCAAAGGAGACGGTAATTCACGCGGGTTGAGCGTCAGCCCGACAGCAAGAAAACCGACCACGACCACGAAGATCCCGAGCGGGAGAAGAAACCGGTTCATGAGACAGTCTGGCGAGCCATCTGTGTCGCCGCCGGCACATCGGCCTCTTTACGGCGCCACGCGAGTCGGTAGCGGCGATCGCTGATGGCCAGGATGCCGCCCAACGCCATGATCAAACATCCACCCCAAATCCAATCGACAAAGGGCTTGTGGTAGAGCCGCACACTCCAGGCTCCGTCTTCGAGTGGCTCGCCCAACGACACATACAGGTCGCGCACCAACCCGGGAGAGATTGCGGCTTCGGTCATGGTCTGGTTCTGGACGGTGTAGCGCCGCTTTTCAGGATACATCACGGTCACGTCACGGCCATCCTGACTCACACGAAACGTCCCACGCGCCGCAATATAGTTCGGTCCTTTATACTGCTGGGTTCCGTCAAACCGGAACGTGTAGCCGCCGATCGTTGCCGTCTGTCCGACGTTCATCCGTACGTCTTGCTCCACTTCGAAGCCCTTCACCATGGTCACGCCTACGATGAACAGGGCGACTCCGCAGTGGGCCAGGAGCATGCCCCAATACGATCGTGGCACCGCGGCCAGGCGGCCCAAGAGGCTGCTTCCATCAACATGGGCAAGCCGTTCACGCAGGTGAATCGCGGTCGTCGTCACAATCCAGATTGCCAGCAGTAGACCAAGGCTGACGAGTGGCGTCCAATGGCCCAGGACAAACGGCAGCGCGAGGGCTGTCACAATGCTGACACCGAATGCCCAGCGCAGTCGCGTGGCCAATTCCGGCAGGCTTGCCTTCTTCCACTGCGCAAGGGGACCGATCCCCATCAAAAAGATGGCGGGTGTCATCAGGGGGACAAAGACGGTGTCAAAATAGGGTGGGCCGACAGAGATTTTCCCGAGGTCCAGCGCATCCAGGAACAAGGGATACAACGTGCCCAGGAGCACCGACCCCAAGGCCGCGACCAGCAACACATTGTTCGCCAGCAGCATCCCCTCGCGCGATACGATGGAGAAGCCACCGCCCAGTCCCACGCGTGGCGCACGCCAAGCGTACAAGATCAGCGAGCCTCCGATTACCACGGCCAGGAACACGAGGATGAATAAGCCACGCTTCGGGTCAGTGGCGAACGCATGCACTGAGGTCAAGACGCCGGATCGGACCAAGAAGGTCCCGAGCAGACTGAGCGAGAACGCCATAATGGCGAGCAGCACGCTCCAGGCTTTGAAGCCGCCCCGTTTATCTGTGACCGCCAGCGAGTGAATCAGCGCAGTTCCCGCCAACCAGGGCATGAAGGAGGCGTTTTCGACAGGATCCCAGAACCACCAACCTCCCCAGCCCAGCTCGTAATAGGCCCAGCCGCTTCCCAGCGCGACACCAACGGTCAGAAAACACCAGGCGACTGTGGTCCAGGGGCGTGACCAGCGCGCCCATGCCGCATCCAGCGTGCCCCCCAAGAGCGCCGCGATCGCAAAGGAAAAAGCGACGGAGAATCCCACGTACCCCATGTAGAGCATCGGCGGGTGGATCACCATTCCGGGGTCCTGCAGCAGGGGATTCAGATCGCGCCCATCGAATGCGGCTGGGATCAACCGCTCGAACGGATTGGAGACTGTCAACATGAACAAGAGAAATCCCAGGCTGACTAATCCCATCACACCGAGAATGCGCGCGCGCATCGCCTCCGGCAGATGGGTGGAGAAGAACGAGAC
>JBGPVY010000156.1:0-6898 GCA_041491905.1 Nitrospiraceae bacterium
GCCCTTCTGCTGGCGGGCAAAGAGCCAATTGAACAGCGCCGTGCGGACGCCGCCGATGTGCAGTAAGCCGGTGGGACTAGGCGCAAATCGAACTCGGACCTGTGTCATGCATTCAACTCATCAAATGTGTGCGACGGGTGGTATCTATAGCACGCAGAGAAAAGCCTTGTACAGAATCGCGGCGCTTCCATCTTGCCACGGCTTCTGCTATGAGAAACAAGGATATCGTTATGGCCGAATTCATGCAGTCAGCCACAGTTCTCTCGGTGAACGATCTCACCCCCCACGTTCGCCAGCTCGTGCTCCTCCCTGTTGCTCGCAAAATTGCATTTCAGCCTGGCCAATGGGTCTCACTCAAACTGCCGGTCGGGGCCAAACCACCGCTCAATCGAGCGTACTCAATGGCGGCACCGGGCACGCCGTCAGGCGAATTGACCTTAATCTTCGATCGCGTACCAGGTGGTGCGGGGTCCAACTATCTCTACACACTCAAACCCGGCGATGACACACACCTCTCAGGCCCCTATGGGAACTTCACACTTCCAAAACAACTTGATCGAGAATTGATCCTCATCGCCCGTTACACCGGCCTCGTCCCGATCCGCTGCATGTTGAAGCGACTCTATGCGCAGCGACAGACGGGTTCTATCCTCTTGGTCTCAGTTGCACCTGCAGAGGAGGAACTGCTTTTTCATCAGGAATTTCTGACATTAGCCGTGACCCATCTCGGATTCCGCTATCTTCCGTTGGTGGCTGCCGGAGGGGAACAGCAAGGGGTCGACCTCACGTTCTCCATGATCAGACCGTTGATCGAGGGGGCGCCGAAAGTGATTCCGATGCTGTGCGGCACCAAAGGCTTTGTGCGGCCGCTGCGAGCACATTTTGTCGAGGCGGGCTATGACCGGAAAGAAGTGAAAACCGAAACCTATGACTAGTGCCCTTCCCGCACTAGATTCTTGTTCACGGCTGGGATCTCGACCACAATATCCTTCGTGCCATTCGGCACACATTGGCAACCAAGCCGTGACTGCAACGTGGTGATCGGTGCTTCCTCCAGTTGGTCAAATTCATCGTCTGTGCCTTCGCTACAGCTCTCAAGTCCCTGTTTCACGATGACGTGGCAGGTCGAACAGGCACAGACCCCCCCGCAGGAATGTTCCAGTGCAACTCCATTGCCCATCGCCACATCTAGGAGACTCCCCGGGAGCCCAGTCGGACCGTAGGGAATCTTGGCTGGATCGACCTCAACCTTCGTCACCACGCCGTCAGGGGCGATAAAGGTGACGGTATAGGCCACTTGAGGAAGCTCGTAGTCAGCTTTTTCAATATAGGGATTGGTCCCGCCCATATGCCCGTTCCTTTCTCAGCCTGACTCAACCTTATTTCCCGCTGTTGACAGCTCCGAAGCCTGCGTGCTATTCTTAATCCGACCTTATTGATCGGAGACCATTATAGTCTCCGACCATGGAGATCGGCAATAGCAATGTTGAAGATTTCGAAAAAAGCAGATTATGCCCTCATGGCCCTTCAGCACATCGCTGCTGTCCAGTTCGGCGATGTGACGCCTGGGCGCGTGGTGAATACGAAGGAGATCGCGGAGGAATATAACATCCCTCTCGAGCTGCTGGCCAAAGTGCTCCAGACGCTTGCCAAGAACGCACTGATCGAGAGTCACAATGGTCCCAAGGGCGGATACGCGCTGGCCCGACGCGCGCACCAGATTACGATCGCGCAAATTCTCGAAAGCATCGAGGGCCCCTTGGGCATCACCGATTGTTTGCACGAGAAGGATGGAGAGTTGTGCATGCAGCAGGGGAATTGCCATATCCGCACACCGCTCTTGAAAGTCCAGGACAGCATCGCCCAATTGCTCAATAACATGACCCTGCAAGACATGATGGGTGGCACACCCCTCATTACGATTCAGTCTCCCACGGCACAAGGAGTCGAACGATGAAACTGCCGATTTTTTTAGACAACCATTCCACTACACCGATGGATCCACGCGTACTGGAAACCATGCTCCCCTACTTCGTCGAGAAATTCGGGAACGCGGCCAGCCGTAACCATGCCTTCGGGTGGGCCGCGGAAGAAGCCGTCGAAAGCGCCCGGAAGCAGATCGCGAAGCTGATCAAGGCCGATCCGAAAGAGATCGTCTTCACGAGCGGTGCCACCGAATCGGACAACCTTGCGATCAAGGGCGTGCTGGAAATGTACAGGGAGAAGGGCGACCATATTATTACGTCGTCCACCGAACACCGCGCGGTGCTCGATACCGTCAAATCGTTAGAGGGCAAGGGCAAAGCGACAGCCACCTATCTCCCCGTCGATAAATTCGGGATGGTGAGTCCCGAGGATGTGCGGAATGCCATTACAGAGAAGACGATCCTCATCTCCATCATGTTGGCGAACAATGAAATCGGCACGATCAACCCAGTCAAAGAGATCGGCAAGATCGCCAAGGAGAAGGGCGTTCTCTTCCACTGCGACGCCACGCAGGGTGTTGGCAAAATTCCCGTCGATGTGCAGGAGATGGGCATCGACCTGATGTCGTTCTCGGCCCATAAGATCTATGGACCCAAGGGGGTCGGGGCGCTCTACGTGAGAAAGAAGAATCCGCGGGTTCGTATCGCGTCGCAAATGGACGGCGGCGGACACGAGCGCGGCATGCGCTCCGGGACGCTTCCGGTGCCCTTAATCGTGGGATTCGGCAAGGCCTGTGAACTCTGCGAGCAGGAGATGGTCAAGGACACCGCACGGTTGATTGCGATGCGCGATCGGCTGGAGGCCAGTATCATGAAGGCCCTCGAAGAAAGTTATCTGAACGGCCATCCAACCAACCGGCTCCCCGGCAACCTCAATATCTCCTTTGCCTACGTGGAAGGTGAGTCCTTGCTGATGGGTATGAAGGATATCGCCCTCTCGTCCGGTTCTGCTTGTACCTCGGCAACATTGGAGCCCTCGTACGTGCTCCGCGCGTTGGGGGTCGGGACGGACCTGGCGCACTCCTCGATCCGCTTCGGTCTGGGCCGTTTCAACACGAACGATGAGATCGACTATACGGTCAAGAAGGTAGTTGAGGTCGTCACCAGGTTGCGCGAAATGTCCCCGCTGTACGAGATGGCAAAAGAAGGCGTCGATTTGAAATCGGTTCAATGGGCTGCTCACTAACGGCAATTGAAAATTTACAATATAAATTTCGGAGGGAACCATGGCCTACAGTGACAAAGTCGTCGATCATTTCAATAACCCCCGCAACATGGGGAGCTTCAAGAAGGACGAGGAAGGGGTCGGCACCGGCATGGTCGGAGCCCCGGAGTGCGGCGACGTCATGAAGCTCCAGATCAAGGTGCAGAACGATACGATCGTGGACGCGAAGTTCAAAACCTTCGGCTGCGGGTCCGCGATCGCCAGCTCGAGCCTCGCCACCGAGTGGTTGAAGGGAAGGACGATCGAAGAAGCCCAGAAGATCAAGAACACCGACATCGTGCAGGAGCTGAACCTGCCGCCCGTGAAGATCCATTGCTCCGTGCTCGCCGAGGATGCGATCAAGGCCGCCCTCGCGGACTACCAGAAGAAATCCGACGGAGCACTGACCGACGCGAAGTAACGTGAACAAAGGGAGCGTGCCATGGACACGACGAACGCAGAAATCCAAGCTCCGGTGATTACGCTCAGCGAGGCGGCGCTGAAAGAAGTGAAACGCCTCATCAACGTGCAGGGCCTCACTGAAGGGGGGCTCCGTCTCGGCGTGAAAGGCGGCGGCTGCTCAGGCCTCAGCTACACGATCAACTTCGACGAGAAGATCGGCCAGCACGACCAAGTCCATGATTTTGACGGTGTGAAAGTCATTGTCGACGCCAAGAGCGCCATTTATCTTCAAGGCACGCAGCTGGATTTCCAAAAAGACCTGATGGGCGGAAACTTCAAATTCGTCAATCCGAACGCCGACAAGACCTGTGGCTGCGGAGAGTCGTTTTCGGCCTAACGAGTGTCGGCAGAGCACAGCAATTGTCCGACGGGCATGGCAGGCTGCCATGCCCGTGCTGTCAGAGGAGACCGCATGGACCATCATACCCATAGTACTGCCGGGCCACGTGAGCTGCAGATGGCTCGCAGCATGTGCTGGCACTGCCAGTCTGAAGTGGCAGGTGAATATTTCTGTGAGCGTTGCGTCAAGGTCCAGCCGGTTTCAAAAGACCTCGATTACTTCACCTGCTTGGGCTTGCCCCGTCGCCTCACGATCGATCAGCACCAGCTGGAAGCCAAATTCTACGAACTGAGCCGCGCGTTCCATCCTGATTTCTATCAGAACAAGAGCGCGGCCGAACAGACCATCAGCCTCGGCAATTCCGCCCTGTTGAATACCGCGTACCGGACGCTCCGTGACCCGATTGAACGGGCTGAGTATCTTCTCGATCTGGAAGCCGGGGCGGTGAAAGAGATTCGGAATTCTCCTCCCGCCGACCTTTTTGAAGAAATTCTTGAACTACAAGATACATTGAGCGAGTACCGAGCCGCCGGCCGCGCGTCAGAAACTGAGTCGACACTCCGCGCGAAACTCCAATTGGAACGGAGCACGCTTGAACAACGGCAACGGGACATGGAAGCCGCCCTACAGCAGCTCTTTGTTCAGTGGGACAGGCTCCAGGATCGAGGGGAGGCGACCGACCAGGCGAGGGCCGCGCGCGACCGTATCCTGAAGCAGATGCGCGAAAATCTCTCCAACCGTACCTACGTCAAGAACATCGTGAGCGACCTCGCCTCAACTATCGGATAATCACCGCCATGGCACGAATCGTCGGCATTGATCTCGGTACAACGAATTCGCTCGTGGCCTATATGGCGGACGGACGTCCGCGTGTCATACCAGGTCGGAACGAGCGTACGATGGTTCCCTCTGTCGTGGCGATGACCGACAACGGCCTCATCGTCGGCGATCCGGCGAAAGAACACTTGACGCGCAGCCCGGAACGGACCGTCTATTCCGTGAAGCGGTTCATGGGAAAGGGGCTTGAGGACGTACAGGGCGAGTTGGCCTACTTCCCCTACCACTTAACGGAACAGGGCGGAGTGATCCGGATCAAGCTCGGTGAAAAAACCTATTCCCCCCCGCAGATCTCGGCCATGATCCTGAAGGAACTGAAGCAACGAGCCGAGGCGCATCTCGGCGAGAGCATTACCAAGGCCGTCATCACTGTCCCCGCCTATTTCAACGACAGCCAGCGGCAAGCGACGAAGGATGCGGGCATGATTGCAGGGCTCGACGTCTTACGGATCATCAATGAACCGACCGCTGCCTCGCTGGCCTATGGGCTCCAACAGAAGACTCAGGGCACGATCGCCGTCTATGACCTTGGCGGGGGAACCTTCGATATTTCCATCCTGAAACTCAAGAACGGCATCTTTGAAGTCCTTGCAACTAACGGCGACACGCATCTAGGAGGCGATGACTTCGATCGCCAGATCGCAGATCTTTTCGTAAAGGAAATCCGCGAACAACATGGTCTCAATTTGAACGCCTATCCCGACCATATGCAGGCGGTCAGACTGGAGGCTGAGCGGACAAAGATCAAACTCTCCGATGAGCAAAAGTCCACGGCCATCCTCGACCTGCCGGAGGGCAAAGGCCGGTATTCGAGAGATCTCACGCGAGATCAACTCGAATCTCTCACCATGGAATTGGTGGAGCGCACGCTCGGGCCCTGCCGTCTCGCCCTGAAAGACGCCGACCTCACCTCGAACGACATCGATGAGGTGGTCCTCGTCGGCGGCTCGACTCGTATGCCATTGGTCCGCCGACACGTCGAGGCACTCTTTGGGAAACAGCCCCATTGTGAGCTGAACCCTGACGAAGTCGTCGCGCTCGGCGCGGCCGTCCAGGCCGACATTCTCAGTGGCGGAACGACCGATCTGTTGCTGCTCGACGTGACCCCCCTCTCCCTTGGCATCGAAACCATGGGCGGAGTGATGAGCAGCTTGATTCGACGCAACACGACCATCCCGGCCAGTGCCAAGGAAATGTTCACGACCTATGTCGACGGCCAAACCGGCGTGGATATCCATATCCTCCAAGGCGAACGAGAACTGGTGAAGGACAACCGCAGTCTGGCCCGCTTTCGGTTGAAGGTCCCCCCGCTGCCGGCCGGCGTCCCGCGCATCGAAGTCACGTTCTTAATCGATGCGAACGGAATCCTGAATGTCTCGGCACGGGATGTTCGCACCGGCGACACTCAATCACTCGCCGTGAAACCCTCGTACGGCTTGAGCGACGACGAGGTCGAACGGATGATCGGTGAGTCGTTCAAGTTTGCGGCCGACGACTTGAAAGCGCGCCAGCTCATTGAAGCCAGAACCGAGGCTGAGGTCATCCTCATGGCCACAGCGAAGGCCCTCAAGCAAGGCGCTCATTTGGTGACAGAGGAAGACCTGTTATCGATCAGGGCTTCAATGGCCGCAGTGGAAGCGGCCAAATCCGGAGCAGATCACAAAGCCATCCGAGCCAAGATGGCCGAACTCGAAACGGCCACCCATCATCTCGCCGAAGTCTTGATGGACACTTCGTTGAAAGAAGCCTTGGAAAATAAGAAACTGTCAGAGTTCAGTGACGTGTGACGAGTGATGGGTGATGAGTCGGACGGTCAGAAGAATCCGCCATCAGAGTTTCACGCGTCACACATCACTGATCACCCATCACTAAGGGGCGAACAATGGACTTGAAGTGGCAGGATGCCGAGGATATTGCAATCCGTTTAGTCGAAGAACATCCGGAGACGGACCCGCTCACGGTTCGATTCACCGATATGCACACCTGGATCGTGGCGCTCCCCGACTTCAGGGACGATCCCAAGAAATCGAACGAAACAATCCTCGAAGCGATCCAGATGGCCTGGCACGA
>JBGPVY010000254.1:0-4058 GCA_041491905.1 Nitrospiraceae bacterium
ACTATGCGTCTGCTTCTCAATCGCCAAGGTTTCCAGGCCGAACACCTGGCCCCGGATCCAGCGCACGATTGCAGCAGCCACAACGATGCTTTCTTCGATCGGCAAATTGACGGTCAAGGCACACGTCTGCCCAACTTGCAGGGGAACATCGCCCGAGAGTTTCCACCCGCTCAGCGAAAAGTTCCAGACCGTGCCTTGTCCTTGGAACAGGCCAGCGTGGTACGTGACGGAGCAGCACACGGGGAAGCGGCGGTGAGTGCGAACCGAGAAGGGCATGGGGGCCTTGCAGGGACCCAAGTGTAGAAGTTCGCTTCGGTCGAACGACGGATCGAAAGTTCAAGACCTTCGGTGTGCAGGATGCGGCAAAGTGGATCCTCTCCACCCCGCTTCACGCACCACCCGCGCACTATTCTTTCACACTCGCTGACCCGTATGCCGGCTTAACTGGTGGTCATCGGGAAACCATTGACCAGCAAGCCCTCGAGGCGATTGGATCGTGATGGTGTGCCGAACGGAGCATTGGTTTCGCCGCGACGGCGGCCTTCCGTGTCGCGTACCTTTCCGGCCAACCTGTCGACGCTTCCCTCCAGTCGAGCCGCGAGTGGAGCAGGTAACTACTTGATTTATAGGTCCAGCGTGGATCGACCGTGGGTGTTGTTCTTGCTCCCCTCCCCATCGACCAGAATTTGTCTCCTGTGCCCGCGTGACGAATGGGAGGATTGAAACATGGAACAACCGAAGTCCGCACTCGACCACTATGAACGTGGTCGCGTGCTCAAGCACGCCCAAATGTTCGAACAAGCGCGCGAAGAGTTCCAACACGCGGCCAGCGACCCACAGTATGCCGGGAACGCCCATCTGCAGATCGCGCTGTGCTTGCGGGCGACGGGGCGCTATGACGAAGCCGTCGAGGCATTCCGTCAAGCCCTGGAGCAGGGCACGTTTTCCTCCAAAGAAAAGGCGCACATTCTGTATTTCCTGGGACAGACGTTGGAGTCACTCGGCCGATATGCCGAAGCGCTGGAGGCATATGGCTGGACCAGAAAAGAGGTTCCCGGGTTCCAGGACGTGGCGCAGCGGATTAAGCATCTGCTCGCAGGGGGACGCGCCTCGCTCCCCCAGCGTCGACCAGCCTCCCGGTCCGCAGTAGGAGACATGCTCAGACTTGGGGGGCAACTCACGCCTCAGGTGCTGAGTCTGCTGGGACAGGCCTGGACATCATTCGGCCAGTATGCGGACAGGCTGGGGCACCATCGAGGGGACCAAAAACAGAGTCCCAGTTTACGAGACGTGGGCCACCCGAGTGGAGAGCGAGAGCTCACGCCGACGCGATGCAGTCCACCGGCATCCAGGGATCGGAAGAGAGACACACGTCGGCACGTTCGCGTCGCAGTCCGATTGCAGAGCCACTTTTCATCAAAGGGGCGGAAGGTGGCCGGTGAAGGAGAGCTGCGAGACCTCTCCCCTGGGGGCTGTCGCGTCACGAGTCTAGTGGCCGTCCCCGTGGGAGCAGAGTTGGAGTGTTGTATCTTCTCGCAGGATGCAGGCAACCCGTTCACCATCGAAGGCGCAACGGTACGCTGGAGCCGTCCTCAGGAATTCGGCCTGGCTTTCACCAAGGTACATCCGGGCGTGCAGCGGCAGATCACACAGCTGTGCCGAACACGGACACCGCTAGGGGTAGACGTTTAGGACCGTGCGCAGCGTTCGGCCTAGAGATGGTCTCTGGTTGCTGCGTCATGGGAAGCCACAGCCCGGTCAGCATCGAAAGGTGCATCATTCTTGTATGCGTGCTGCTCATTTCAGCAGCTCCAGCTTCGCCGCCGGCACCTTCAGTGCAGTCGCGATCTCCCAGATGTTGGAGACGGTCGCTTCTTCGATGGACATGGTCTCGCGTTTGGGACGGTCGGTGCTCATGGAGCTTTCGGCTTCCACTCACGCGCCAGCTTGTTCGCTTCGGCAATTTGCGCGGAGTCATAAGACGTGCAATCAAAGTTCAATGATTTGCTGCGAACCTCTGCGTCACCCAGCGAGTGGGTTGCTGCGAGGCTGTACCACATATACGCTCGCACATAGTCTTCTGGCATACCCTGTCCGTTCTGATACAGCACCCCGAGGTTAATCTGTGCCCTCGCGTCCCCCGGCGCAGCGGCTTTTTCGTACTACTGCCGCATGGGAATCCCTCCACTTATGTGGTAATGGTGTAAAATCTTTTGCCCATAGCCGGCCATTTTTCCAAGGCGGCAAAGTCCTTCATGAACTTCATCATGAGGGTGTGATCCGTAGTGCGAACGGTTACATGGTAAGGCTAGGCCGTCATGGAAAATGTGTCAAGGCGAGAACGCCGCTGGCGGACTTTTTCAGCATCCTGCTAGGAAGCTGAGGGACTCATGAGTGCATTGGATCCCCTCACGGCGCTGGTGGTTGTGTATGCGGTGATGGCCAGCGTGATGTTGGTCTTGTGGCTGGTGGATCGTTGGACGAGAAATGCCTCGATTGCTGATGTGGGTTGGTGTATCGGCCTGGTGAGCGCGGTGGCCTGGTATGCCTGGAGTACGACAGGCGATCTCGAACGGAAGATCCTACTTTTATTGATGGCGGCCATTTATGGCCTGAGACTGGGCCTCTATATCCTGCTGAACCGCGTGATCGGCAAGGATGAGGATGCGCGCTATCAGCATCTCCGTCGTGAGCAGGGATCGTACGAGCGGATCGTGATATTCGGTTACTTCCAGCTGCAGGCCGCTGCCGTGGCGCTTTTCTCGCTACCCTTTCTCGTGATTATGCAGAATGTTTTCCCTCCATTCAGTCTCTGGGAGCTGGCGGGATTCCTGGTCTGGCTCGCCGCTGTCGTGGGAGAAGGATTCGCCGACTGGCAGCTCGCGCAATTCCGATCCAAGTCGTGGAATCGCGACCGGGTCTGTCGCGATGGATTCTGGCGATACTCACGCCATCCGAATTATTTCTTTGAATGGTTGCACTGGTGGGCTTATGTCGTCATGGGGGTTAGCACACCTGGATGGCTCCTGACCTGGATCGGACCGGTTGGGATGGGGTGGGCGCTACTGAAAATCACGGGCATTCCCTGGTCGGAGCGACAGGCCCTCATGAACCGGGGAGAGGACTATCGAGAGTACCAACGGACGACGAGTTCGTTCATTCCGTGGTTTCCCAAGACGAGATGATTCAGGGGGCCGGCTTGAGAGCAGCGAGACGCGCCCGCGCCATTTCGGCTTGCTTGCTGATAGGGGCCTCGCAGGGAGGCGTATTGTAGGCGGGTAGCGAAGGAGGCGCAAGCGCAAATGCACGCATTGATCGTAGCTTTACTTCCCTTTCGGCAGCAGCCCCTTCCGATCTAGCTCCTGGACATGATCCACGCACATTTCCTGGATGTACTCTCCCAACGTCTTTTGGTGAAGGGCACCTGCGGCCTTCTGATCTGCTCCTTGCTCAAGCCTGTTGTTCCTGTTTCAATCGTGCAAGGAGTTGGTCCAATCGTTCCTGGTATGATGGAGCCACGGTGATGAACCCTACGCCTAATTCGCGCTCACGGCTCCAACGCACCGCCGCCTTTTCGATGTAAATCGGCGACGCCTCCCTAGGCACGTGAAGGTACAGGGTCAATTGTATGCCAGTGTATACCTGGGTGTCGGTGTGGACGCAGCAGCCACTCTCCGACAGGTTCACGATCGTACCGACAGATTCGCTGAGCTTTGGACCAGAGAATGCACTGTGAAAATGCACAGGAAAGCGCTGGTGGCGGCGAAGGTCCATGAGAGTCTCCTTCTCGAATCAGTCGGTGACGTGCGCGGATACTTCCCCTTCAGCGTACACTCCCGCGCAAGCTATTGCGCGCCGGCAATCTCCCACATATTGGAGATGGTCGCTTCTTCGAGGGACATGCTGTCGCGTGTGGGGCAGTCGGTGCTCATTCGATGCTCTCACCGGATTCCTCTACGAGTCGTTTGATTACGTGCTCCACCCGACTATGCGTCTGCTTCTCAATCGCCAAGGTTTCCAGGCCGAACTCCTGGCCCCGGACCCAGCGCACGATCGCA
>JBGPVY010000205.1:0-5588 GCA_041491905.1 Nitrospiraceae bacterium
CGAGGGGGGCGTCTATGTCGCGGACCGCGAGTATCTGAAGCAGGTGAGAGATTTGTGCGCCAAAAAAGACGTGCTGTTGATCTTCGACGAAATACAGACTGGAATGGGACGGACCGGGACGCTGTTTGCCTATGAGCAGTTGGGGGTGCAGCCGGACATCATGACTTTGGCGAAAGGGTTGGGGGGCGGCGTGCCCATCGGAGCCTGCCTCGCGACGGACTCCATTGCGAAGACCTTCACGCCTGGTAGTCATGCCTCGACATTCGGCGGCAATCCGCTCGCCTGTGCGGCGGGTTTGGCCGTCTGTCGTGCTCTGCTGGAAGGCCAGGTACTGGATCATGCGCGCCGGATGGGAGAGTATTTTGCGAAGGGGTTATCCGACTGTAAAGAGCGACATCGGGTGGTGCGAGAGGTGCGTGGCCTCGGGCTCTTGCAGGGGATTGAGCTCGATATGGATGGGAAAGCCGTCGTGAGCGAGTGTTTGGCCCGAGGCATTCTGATCAATGGGACCGGAGAGCGCGTGCTGCGGTTCGTGCCGCCCTTAATCATCACCCAGATGGAAATCGATCGATTGCTCGATACGCTTGCTCAGATTTTCAGCAAACAGGCGGCGTAAGGCGTACGCGCGCCGAATGGACACAACAGGGATGACCACACGAGCGACAGGAATGCGGGCCGGCAAAAAAGATGTGCTGGATGTTGCGGCCATCAGCAAGGCGGAGGTGGAGAGTCTGCTGGCGTCGGCGGCCCTGTTGAAAGACAAGCAGCGGCGCGGGGTTCCTCATCCACTGCTTTCCGGGAAGACGTTGGGGCTCCTGTTCCAGAAACCGTCGACGAGGACGCGGGTATCGTTCGAGGCGGGCATGAACCAGTTGGGTGGCCATGCTCTGGTCCTGCCCATGGCCGACATCCAGCTCTCGCGCGGGGAAAGTGTCGCCGACACAGCACGCGTGTTGTCGCGCTATCTCGACGCGATCGTCATCCGCACCTACGACCACTCGATCGTGGAGGAATGGGCGAGGGAAGCGACGATGCCGGTGATCAATGGGCTGACCGACCTGAGCCATCCTTGTCAGGCCCTCTCAGACCTCCTGACCATTCGCGAGAAGATGGGCCGCTTGAAGGGGATCAAGATCGCCTATATCGGCGACGGCAACAATGTCGCGAATTCACTGATCGAGGCGGCGGCGAAGATGGGGATGATCATCACCCTCGGGTGTCCGGTGGGGTATCAGCCGGAGCAGCATGTTGTGGATCGGGCTAGAGTGGAGGCCGCAAAAACCGGTGCGGTGATCGAGATCGGGCACGATCCCCATATCGCGGCGAAGGAAGCGGACGTCATCTACACCGACGTCTGGATCAGTATGGGCCGCGAGCGGGAGCATGCGCGACGATTAAAAGTCTTGGCTCCTTATCAAGTGAACAGCCGCCTGTTGCATCGCGCCAAGCCCGATGCGATTGTCATGCATTGTTTACCCGCCCACCGGGGTGAAGAAATCAGTGCCGAGGTGCTGGATGGTCCGCGGTCGGTCATCATCGACCAGGCAGAGAATCGGTTGCATATGCAGAAGGCCATCTTAACGAACCTATTAGGCAAGAGGAGTCGAACGAGACGATGAGTCGTGTCATTAAGAAAGTGGTGCTGGCCTATTCAGGCGGGCTCGATACCTCCGTGATCTTGAAGTGGTTACAAGAAACCTACAGCTGCGAGGTCATCGCTTTTTGTGCCGACCTGGGGCAGGGGGAAGATCTGCAAGCGATCAAGGCGAAAGCGCAAAAGCTCGGCGTGAAAAAGATCTATGTCGAGGACCTGCGCGAGACCTTCGTGAAGGACTATGTCTTCCCGATGTTACGAGGCAACGCCATTTACGAAGGCTGTTATCTGCTCGGGAGCTCGATCGCGCGGCCCCTCATTGCACGGCGTCAGGCCGAGATCGCGCTCAAAGAAGGCGCTGAAGCCGTGTCGCATGGCGCCACCGGAAAGGGCAATGACCAAGTGCGGTTCGAGCTGACCTACACGGCGCTGGCGCCGAATCTTAAGATCATCGCACCTTGGCGTGAATGGACGATGCGGTCGCGGCGCGAATTGATCGAGTATGCCAATCGGCATGGCATTCCCGTGACGGCGACGAAAACCAAGCCCTATAGCATGGATCTGAATTTGTTCCATGTGAGTTATGAAGGCGGCATCTTGGAAGATCCCTGGGAAGCGCCGCCGGGTGAAATCTTTCAAATGACGGTGTCGCCGGAGCAGGCGCCGAACAAGTCGCTCGAAGTCGAGATCGACTACGAGGCGGGTAATCCGGTGGCTGTCGACGGCAAGAAGATGAGCCCGGCGACGTTGTTGGCCCGCCTCAATAAGCTGGGCGGCGCGCATGGGATCGGACGGGTCGATCTGGTGGAGAATCGCTACGTCGGGATGAAATCTCGCGGGGTCTATGAAACTCCTGGCGGGACGATCCTCCATGTGGCGCATCGCGGACTCGAGTCGTTGACGATGGATCGCGAGGTGCTGCACTTCAGGGACGGTTTGATCCCGCGTTTCGCCGATCTGATATACAACGGTTATTGGTTCAGCCCGGAACGAGAGATGATCCAGGCCTCGATCGATGCGGCGCAGAAGGACGTGACCGGCACGGTGCGGGTGAAGCTCTATAAGGGGAGTTGCACGTTGGTCGGGCGCAAGTCGAAGAATTCGCTCTATCGTCTCGACATCGCCACATTTGAAGAGGACGAAGTTTATAATCAGAAAGATGCCGAGGGTTTCATTCGGTTGAACGCGTTGCGGCTGAAAATCAGAGCCCAACGAAAGAAGGCCTTCTCCTGATGGCACGAGCAAAGGGCCGAAGCCCTGTGGCGTCGAAAGGCGGAAAGGCCTGGGACGGGCGGTTTAGCCAAAAGACGAACCGGTTGGTGGAATCCTTCACCGTTTCGGTGGCGGTCGATCGCCGGCTCTACGCCCATGACGTTCAGGGCAGCATCGCCCATTGCAAGACGTTGGGGAAGGCGCGCGTGTTGACCGCCTCTGAAACCAGGACGATCGTGCGGGGTCTGGAATCGGTGAAGACGGAGCTGGATCGAGGCCGTTTTCGCTTCATTCCTCAGGATGAAGATATTCACATGGCGATTGAGCGCCGGCTGACAGAATTAATCGGCCCCCTCGGCGGCAAGTTGCACACGGGCCGGAGCCGGAACGACCAGGTTGCGCTGGATATTCGGCTCTATATGCGGGATCAACTCAGTCATCTCGTGGCGCATCTGGAAAACTTTCAGCGGGTCTTAGTGGCGAAGGGAAAGGCGAATCGAACGGTTGCCATGCCGGGCTATACACATCTACAGCGTGCCCAGCCGGTGCTGTTCGCTCATCATCTATTGGCCTATGTGGAAATGATCGAGCGGGACAAGGGGCGATTTCGCGATGCATCGGTGCGATTGAATGTCATGCCGTTGGGGTCCGGTGCGCTCGCAGGGACCAACTACCCAGTCGATCGCCGGTTCACCGCCGGGCTGTTGGGCTTCCCCGCCGTGACGCAAAACAGTCTCGATGCCGTGTCCGATCGGGATTTCATCATCGAGGTGGCCTCGGCGCTGTCGATCACGATGATGCACCTGTCCCGGCTCAGTGAAGAATTGATTCTTTGGTCGTCCCAGGAGTTCCAATTCGTCGAGCTTCCCGATGCCTTCTGTACCGGTAGCAGTATGATGCCGCAGAAGAAAAATCCTGATGTGCCGGAATTGGTGCGGGGCAAGACGGGGCGTGTCTATGGCCATTTGGTCAATCTGTTGACGACCCTCAAGGCCCTGCCCTTGAGTTATAATCGAGACCTCCAAGAGGATAAGCCGGCGCTCTTCGATGCCTTCGATACCGTCACCGCATCGGTGGAAGTCTTGACGGAACTGATGCGCCGGCTCATCGTGAACCGGGACGTCCTCAAGCAGGCGGTTCAGGGTGGTGGTATGCTGGCCACGGAGGTTGCGGACTATCTTGTGACCCGAGGCGTACCTTTTCGCGAAGCGCACGCGATCACGGGCCGACTGGTGCGGGCCGCATTGGATCAAGGCCGTGAAATCACGGACTTCTCGCTCGAGGAGCTGAGGACATTCTCCGAGCGGATTGAAAAGGGTCTACTCGCTCGGTTGACGGTCACTGCCGCGATCGACCGGAAGTCTCAGATAGGCGGAACTGCCCGAACGAGCGTGGAGCGGCGCATTAAAGAACTCGAGCGGATGCTCTCATGAAGGCGTGGAAGCCGAGTGCGACATTCATCGTGGCGGGTGTGACGATGGGAATGTTGGTGGCCTGTGGGGCCGTGGGGTCGCCAGTTCCTCCTGAAAACGTCGGTGTGAATCCAACCATCGAGCGGCAAAAGAAGTTAGAGGCGCTCGAGGAGAAACAGCGTGAGGCCGCAGCGGAAGCCGAATCCACCGAGCTACAACCGGACCCAATGCTACAGGGACAAGATGTCAACCTTCCCCCGTTACGACCGGTCGAAGCCCGATAATGTTGAAACCGCCATCTGCTGGACCTGTGTTGACGGATAAAGTTATACTGCCCAAGCGCTTGAACGGCTGTGCAGGGATGGCGCAGGCCCTCGCGGCTATCGAGGCCGAGCACGCAGAGCCTCAGTCCGCTCCGAAGAAGAAGGCGGCGTAAGACAACCAGGGGAGCCGCTCAGAACATTTCAACGAACTTATTGACACCCCCGGCCGGATAGCCGGATAGAGGTGAGGAGGATCAATTCATGGAGCTTATTCAACCGATACGGCACAGCCAGTTCGTTGGGCAGGCACCAATGGCCAAGCATGCACCAGGCAAGCGGCTGTTGCTGGTCGATCCCTATCCGCGCAATAACCCCTATCGGTTGACCGCGTCGGAACGACGCGCGGTGTGGTTTCCCAAGCTGAGCTTGCCGGTGATCGCGGCTTACACGCCGGAGAATTGGGAAGTAAATCTGGTCGATGAAGCGGTTCAAGATATCGACTTCGATTATCCTTGTGACATGGTCGGTCTCTCCATTATGACCTGCTATGCCCCTCGCGCCTACGAGATCGCAACGGAATTTCGCAAGCGAGGCAAGACGATCGTCATGGGGGGCGTCCATCCCACATACTGCCCCGACGAAGCTCTTCGGTATGCCGACGCGATCGTCTGTGGAGAAGCCGAAGATCTCTGGCCACAGTTGGTCGCGGACTATGAGGCGGGGAAGATGCAGCGCATGTATAAGATGACATCGTTTCCCTCCCTGGAGAGGTACAAGAGCCCCCGTGTCGAATTGCTGAGCCCCGACTCGTACATGACGAGACAGTGTAGTTTCACGACCAGAGGATGTCATTTCGATTGCGAGTTCTGTAGCGTGTCCCCGTTTAACGGAAAAACCACGCGGCGGCGGCCGGTGAAGGAAGTGGTCACGGAACTTCGAAATGTTCAGCGATGGATTCGCAGTGAATTGGTCGAGCGATTGGGCGACGAGCCGCTGTGGAACGCCTTCGTCACCGCGCTTCGGATTCGGGTGGGAATCGAGGACGGCAGCATCGTCGCGTTTGTCGATGACTTGCACAACAGCAACCGTACCTATTGTCGTGAGCTC
>JBGPVY010000239.1:0-4666 GCA_041491905.1 Nitrospiraceae bacterium
AGAGGTCATCGCGAAACGTGCCTTTCTCGATTTCCTTGAGCAAATCCTTATTGGACGCGGCTAAAACCCGAACGTCCACCTTGAGCAGCTTGGTCCCACCGACACGAGTGAATTGCTGTTCCTGTAACGCCCGCAATACCTTCGCCTGGGTGTTTAAGCTCATGTCGGCGATTTCGTCCAGAAACAGCGTGCCCCCGTCCGCCTGCTCGAACTGCCCGCGCTTCATCGAGGTCGCACCGGTGAAGGAGCCCTTTTCGTGTCCGAACAGCTCACTCTCGATCAAGGTCTCCGGGATGGCCGCACAGTTCACCGCCACAAAAGGTCGACCGGCCCGTGTGCTCCGCAGATGAATCGCCCGCGCGACAAGTTCCTTCCCTGTCCCGTTCTCCCCTCCGATCAACACGCGGCTATTGGTCGGTCCGGCTGTCTCAATCAGCTGCCTCAACTGTTGCATCACAGGCGACTGTCCCACCAACTCGAACTTCCTCTGGACCGTGGTCCGCAGTGTCCGATTCTCTTGTTCCAGCCGGTATTGGTCCAAGGCATGTTTGACGCGCAGCGTGACATTCTCGAGCGACAAGGGCTTTTCAATATAGTCATACGCTCCCAACTTGATCGCCTTGACTGCCGTTTCAATCGACCCGTGCCCGGACATCATCATCACTTGTGCCGTTGGCACCAGCTCACGCACCCGGCGCAAGGTTTCCATGCCATCCAATTCCGGCATCCAGATATCGAGGAGCATGAGATCGGGCGGATCCATGGTGTAGACGCGCAACGCCTCCACGCCGTCCTTGGCCACCGCCACCTCATAACCTTCATCCCGCAGAATGCTGCTCAAGGATGTGAGAATCGGCTCTTCGTCATCCACAATTAAAATCGTTGCAGACATAGCGCTCCGCTAGGCGTTAAACGTAAGGCATAAGGTGTCCCGGAGCAGCAACAGTATTCGCCACCTTACCCCTAACCCCTTACCCCTGACGTGTTTAGACCGGCAATTCGAACGTGAATATGGCCCCTTTCGGCTGATTCTGGCTGACCTGAATCTGGCCCTCGTGATCGGTAAGGATGCGCCGCACAATCGCCAATCCCAGCCCCGTTCCCGTCTTCTTCCGTGTAAAGTATGGCAGAAACAGCTTTTCCTGGTCTTCCGGCGCGATGCCCATTCCTTCATCTGCCACGCTCACCACGGCCCGCCGATGTTTCGTATCATACTTAGTCGAGAGCCACACCCGCCCCTTCTGTTGCATCGCCTGAATCGCGTTGTCCAGCAGATTGACCATCACCCGCTTGAGCTGCTCTCGGTCGAAATTGAGCGACGGGAGGTCTTCGTCCAACTCCACGATCAGTTCCACATCCTTGTGGGCCCCTCGATAGAGCGTCGTGACTTCGTTGATCACATCGTGGAGCGACTGATGTGCCATCTGCGGAGTCGGTAGCCGGGCAAACTTCGAAAATTCGTCGACCATATGCTTGAGACTTGTCACTTCGTTGACGATCAGGTTGGTCGCCTCGTCAAAGACCGTCTCGAAATCCGGCGACTTCTCAAAATACTTCTTCCGCAAACGTTGCGCGGACAATTGGATGGGCGTCAACGGGTTCTTAATCTCGTGCGCCACCCGCCGCGCCACCTCTTGCCACGCCGCCACTTTTTGCGCCTTGATTAACTCCGTGAGATCTTCAAACACCAGCACGATACCGAGGTCCTTATTGGCTTCATCCTTCATACGCGACCCATGAAGCCCGATGGTCAAGAATCTGCCGTCGATCTCCATCGGACCCTCGAGAGCCAGCGTATCGCGCTGATCGGCCAACATCCGATCATAGACCGTCTGGAACAGATCGAGTCTAAACTCTTTGAACACCTCATTGGCTGGTCTGCTACGAAATCGATCCGCCGCAAGCCCAAGGATCCGTTCACCGGATGGATTGAAATTCGTGATCAGCCCGTTCTTATCGATGGAGAGCAAGCCCGCAGCGATCGTCTCGACCACCGTCTCGATGTAGGCACGGCGGCGATCAAGCTCAAGGTTGCTGTGGCGCAACGAGATATTGGCCTCTTCGATCTCGGACTTACTCCCCTGCAGATCCGACGTCATACGGTTGAATGAATCGATTAATGTGCCGATTTCATCGGTCGCCTTGGCCTCGATCCGGACAGAGAGATCCCCTTGGGCAATGGCCTCCGTCGCTTCAGCCAACTGATGAATGGGCACCGTGATGCCCCGCGCGACATAAAACCCAAACCAGGTCGCCCCGAACAAAATGAGCACAGTGATGACGGCAACGAAGAGATAGGCCCCGGCCTTGATCGGATTTTTCATGGCCTTGGTCTGCTTATACTCGTCGTACTGATGGCCGATCCCTTCCATTTTCGCCAGCAACGATTCAGGCACGTAGGCCTCCACCACCACCACGCCACCGATCTCGCCGCCGCGCCCGCTTGCCGCGATGGGGGCGGCCGCCCGCACCAAGCGCCCGCTTTGGGCCTCCTGCACCGCATTCACTTCCTGCTTCCCGTTGATCACTTGAAGCACCAGCTGGCCGATCGGTAGATCGAGAGCCGATGAGGGCACATCGAGATCCAGCGCCTTGGTGAGCGTTTCCATTTTGGCCGAAAAGACTTCAATTCCTGCCACGCCGAATTCAGCCCGCTTGCGCGCCATCGCGGCCACCAGCAGATCGCGTTGTGCCGCCAGCAACATGTCTTCCCGATAAATTTCATGGCTGATGGCTCTGGCACTGTTCACGGCCAGGGTAATGTGACCGGCATGCTGCATCCGCGCCACGTCATACGAATCCCGCATGACCTTCTCAATCTCATCGCTGAACCACACATCGACGGCCTTATTCACCAGCCCGCTCGCGACCAGCGCAAGGAGCACTGTTGGAATGAGCGAAAAACCGATGAAGGCCGCCACCAACTTTGTTCGAAATCCCGACCCAAATAGTCGATGCCGCCGCTCGAAATAGGCCTTAATGAGGTTGCGGGAGAGCAGCAGCAGCAGAACGACAAACCCGATCAGATCGAGGTTGAGGAGGAGGAGCACGAATGCGTAGCTGGTAGTCGGCAGAAAGGAATCCGTGTCCTCGCTACCCGGAGCCACGATCTGGGAATAGTAAAAGGTCAGCGCCAGACAGGGGAGCAGAAAAATGAGGACGATCCAGACCGGCCGCAAATGCATCTTCTGGCGTTCCGGCTCCGGAGTAGGCCCGGATAGCCGCGAAGACCGGCCGGCCCCAGCAAGAGGCGGCGCAACCCCGCTCACGGAAGCACGGTCCGCCTTTGTCCGGGGATGGGAGCCTGTGTCCTTCTTGATATCATTCACATCCGGCATCCCCGATTGTCGGCGCCACGACGTATGGAAGAAAGAATACTCACTATCACCCAATCAGGGGAGCGTCTCCCCACGTCGCATGAACCATGGTGGCTGACAGACACGTCTGGGGTCGACGGGCGGCAGGGGGTACTACTACTTGGCAGCCAAACTCACGTACTTCATCCGAAGGGCGTAGAGCATATCCCGCAGCACCGCTTGTTCTTCCGTCGTAAGATTGCCTGTGGTCTTGTCTTCCAAGACCGAGAGCAAGTCGATTATGTCTTTCGCTTGCGGCAGATTCGGCGGCATCGGAGGCTGCTGGGGATCCAGCTGTTCTCCCATCAACATCAGTGAGGAGCTGCCCAGAGAAATGACGAAGGATGAAAAGGTGACGGGAATTCCCGAATCCTTGGGCTGATTAGAGGGTGCCGTCTGCTGGTGTGGCGGCGCCTCCGCCGCGGCAGGCGAAGTGGCATAGGAACGGTCTGGTCCACTCCCGCCCCGCCGATCCCGAACGACAAATCCTTCTTCTTGTTCTGCGGCCACAGGCCTTTCCCCCGCTCCAGATGCAGCGACAGTACCCTACCATAGGCCCTAGAGAGGCGCAAGCTGCGTAGCCGATTGAAGCCTGTCGAGAACCGGGTATAATAGGCGCCCATCCCTGAGTCACGATAAGGATGGCGATGTCTGAACGATTTCATAAACTGGTCAACTTGATGGCCGCGTTGCGCGCGCCGAACGGATGCCCCTGGGACCGCAAGCAGACGCATGAGTCGCTGAAACCCTATCTTATCGAAGAAGCCTACGAGGTATTAGAAATCCTGGACCGGCAGGACCGGACTAAGCTGCCGGAGGAACTCGGCGATGTGCTTCTACAAGTGCTCTTCCACAGTCAGATCGCTTCAGAGGCCGGCAGCTTTACCATCGAGGACGTGCTTGAGCAACTGGCCGATAAACTGACTCGACGGCACCCCCACGTGTTTGGAAATGGGGCTGCAACCACGACTCCGATGAACGCCGACCAGGTAGTCGCGCGATGGGAAGATATCAAACGTACGGAACGACAAGCTTCCGGACGGCCAGACTCGGTGCTCGACGGCGTGCCGCAAACGTTGCCGGCCCTCCTGAGGGCCTACCAACTTCAAGCCCGCGCCTCACGCGTCGGCTTTGATTGGACCCACGACACGAAAGGCTTTGATCAGGTTCTCGGCAAGATTGAGGAAGAAATCCAGGAGCTCCGCGCCGCGATTCGAGCCCCCGCCTCGAACCAGACAGCGACCGACGCTGGTGCCGCAACAGCTCGACAGGCGCAGATCGTCGCGGAGTTCGGCGACGTGGTGTTTTCA
>JBGPVY010000249.1:0-4359 GCA_041491905.1 Nitrospiraceae bacterium
CTATGCGATTTCGTTCATTCTGGCACTCCTCAGACGTGGCATACGTATTCAGCACCATGACTTTATCGATTCCCGGCACAATATTTAGTAGAACGATGATTAAGAACCACATAGGGCTCCTTTCAGCGCTCCAGCGGCGTTAAGCGCGACCTTGTGCTAACCCTTCACCCCTACCGTCGCCGCAATCATTCCTGGGCGCACGATCATCAGCGTCTTCATCCTAATGCCTCCGTACTGCTCGGCACGGTTTCGGTACCCATCCGTTCCTCCTGCTATAGCGCAATCGGCGTGCCACCATGCACCACGATCCGGTGTGGCTAATACCCACAACAATCCAGGTGCTTGGCACCTTCGTTGCCAGGAATGGCCGAGGGGCTGCCCCTGCCAGAGCGGCAGAAGGACAGAAATTGGCGTGGCAGAAGGAAGAAATTGGCACGGCAGGGCTGCCAAAGCAGTCCGCGGCTATAGCTGACAAACTCGCCCCCCCATAGAACTGGCGGCCATCGCTGCGCGAGTCATCGATAAACATCACGCCCGATATTGAGAATAGACACGTAGGTAACAGCTAGAGCAGCACGAATCTCGGATATCGCTGGATTACCCTTGTCGAGCCACGCTGCGCTCAAGGATGCCGGTACCAAGGGTGCGGTACAGCTTGGCATTGAGTACATCGCCGCCGGTTATGAGGTGGGTTAGCAGGATGCTGAAAAAGTCCGCCAGCGGCGTTCTCGCTTCGCTCAGAAGCTCAACGTCCCGAAGCGTACGCCTTCGCCTCTTCGCTCGCTGCGGCCTTGCTGGACGGCCTTTTTGAGCATCCTGCGCGCGGTTCTCCTGTTGTCCTAGACGTGCAGACCATTGAATTTCCACCGTGCCACAATAGTTTTTCCGCAGCCTGTTAGGTTGCGGAACGCGTGATGCCCACTCCCTCTCGTTCTGCACAGGCACCACGAGAGGCTAAACACCGCATAAAGAAAGGGGATTGCTGCTCCTATCAAGGACTTCAGCAATCCCCTTACTATGATCCCAAAGCAGACGCGCTACCGGCCTGCGCTACGCCCCGACATTACGCACACAGAAATGAGTAGTGTTGAATGTTCAATGGTGAATGAAGATGAAGAGTCGATTCTTACCTCCCTCAGCAATTAAACCGTTATCATTACACATTTATCATTGATGCACTGAGCATCTCCCGCACCTTCGCAAACGCTTTGGCGCGATGACTGATCGTGTTTTTTTGATCCGCCGACAATTGCGCCAAGGTCTTCCCTAATTCTGGAATTTGGAACAGAGGATCATACCCGAATCCTAACGTCCCACTCGCCTCTTCTGCAATCACTCCCTCCAACGTTCCTCGTGCCACCCGTATTCCGTCTGAAGGGAGGGCGATCGCTGCGACGGTCAGAAAGCGAGCGGTTCGCTGTTCACGAGGCACGCCCATCAATTCCCGTAGCAACTTTCGACAGTTGTCTTCGTAGGTTGCGTCTTTGCCGGCATAACGGGCCGCATAGACACCGGGCCGCCCACCGAGCGCATCCACCTCCAGCCCTGTATCGTCGGCGACAGCCGGCAAGCCCGTGAATTCGGCAATGACACGCGCTTTCTTCACTGCATTGGCCTCGCAGGTGTCCCCGTCTTCGACCACGTCCGGGGCATCCGGGAATTCATCGAGTGTACGAATCGTGATGCCCAGATCGCCTAAGAGCGCAACGAGTTCTATTACTTTATTGCGATTGCGAGTCGCGAGCACCAATTCATGAATCATCGTCTCTTCCCTACTCCAATTCCCCGATCAGATCCTTCTGCAGCGTGGTGAGGGTCTGAATCCCGCTCCATCCCATCGCCATGAACTCATCCATTTCCTGTTTGGCAAAGGGGGTCCGTTCCGCTGTGCCCTGGACTTCGACATAGCGCCCTTGGCCGGTCATGACCACATTCATGTCGACATCAGCCATGGAGTCTTCTGTATAGGCCAGGTCGACGAGGATTTCCCCACCCACTTTTCCTACGCTAATGGCAGCAAGGTAGTCCGTCAAAGGACGTTTCTTAATCAGGCCCCGCTTCTTGAGGACGGCAAACGCGTCGGCCAAGGCGATGAACGCTCCTGTAATAGAAGCCGTTCTGGTCCCTCCGTCGGCCTGGATGACGTCGCAGTCGAGCCAGATCGACCGCTCTCCCATCTGGCTCATATCGGTCACCGCACGGAGAGCTCGCCCCACAAGGCGTTGAATCTCCAACGTCCTGCCAGCCTGTTTCCCTTTGACTGCTTCACGCGGGGATCGCTCGTGGGTCGAGCGGGGGAGCATCGAATACTCTGCCGTCACCCATCCTTGCCCTTTCCCCTTCAGAAAGGGAGGCACTTTATCCTCAATCGAAGCTGCACAAATCACTTTGGTGTCGCCCATTTCGATCAGGACAGACCCTTCGGCATGCTTAATGAAGTTCCGCGTCACTTTCACAGGACGAAGCTGATCTTTTCGTCGCCCATCAGCACGCAATAATCCCGCTGCGCTATTCATTGCTGACTCCTGTTCATGATGCCGCGAATTATAGTGAAGGCCCTGCGAAAGCGCAATGAAACTGGCCTGGTACCACAGTCAGCTCTTGGAGGCTGCAGATAATGGCGCGCGCCTTCGATCTTTCCCGCCGATCAATATGTACAAAAGTACGCGGCGAGAACGGCTAAATCTGTACAGGTATGTGCTCACTCCAAACGCATGGCCCACTTAGACCTCGAGCAATGATGCGACTGCACCCATGAAAATACTGTCGTAGCGCGGCATCCCACTGCTTCTCGGCTAAGAAGACGTCATCTTGTGAGAGGCCCACAACGTGCAGCTTTTCATAATATATTGGCACAAAAGGTGCACATGACCTTACAGTTCTCTTGAGACCTCTGAACATCGTGACACAAACGAGCATCCACTGAGCTAAACAGTTCCCTTCTTCATATACAGTGGACTCACAAATCATGACGCTGCTTCTTGACCAATCTGCCCATCAATCCCTCCTCGAACTCAAGCGCGTTCTGATCATCGACGACGAAGAACCGATCCGCCGGCTGCTGGGATACATGCTTCAAACCCATGGGTATGAGACGGTCCTCGCGTCCGATGCACGTGAGGCACGGGCACAGTTAGACGTACAACCCTTTGCGTTGATGTTGTGCGATGTGAATATGCCCGGTGAGTCGGGCATGGATCTAGTCCGTGATATCCTAAGTCAGCATCCTCATACCGCCGTCATCATGGTGACCGGTCTTGACAGCTCGGTACTGGCAAACGCTGCGCTGGACATGGGCGCCTTTGGATACATCGTCAAGCCGTTTGAGTCTAATGAAGTCATGATCGATGTGGCCAATGCGCTCCGCCGCCGCCGGCTTGAACTTGAAAATCGCCTGCACCGAGAGAACCTGGAAGATATCGTCAGAACCAGAACGATGGCTCTCCAGCAAGCGCTTGACTGGCTCGAGCGCAGCGAAAAGGAGCTGCGTCTCTCACGAGAGGAAACGATTCAACGACTCGCCATCGCCGCCGAATTCCGGGACTGTGCCACGGCACAGCATATTCAGCGCATGAGCCATTACTGTGAATTGCTCGCGAGGAAGTATGGGCTGTCCTCTGAACGGTGTGATTTAATCCGCACGGCCAGTCCGATGCACGACATCGGAAAAATCGGCACGCCGGATCATGTACTCCTCAAGCCCGGCAAGTTCACGCCGGAAGAATTCAACGTCATCTCTCAACATGCGGAGATCGGCTACCGTATCCTCAGCGGATCGGATGCGGAGATCCTCAAAGTCGCGGCATCGATCGCCTGGACCCACCATGAGCGTTGGGATGGCAACGGATATCCGCGCAAGTTGAAAGGCGAAGCGATTCCCGTGGAAGGACGGATCGCCGCGATCGCCGATGCCTTCGATGCCCTCACCACACAACGGGTCTACAAGCCCGCCTTCTCCCTCGATCACGCCGTCGATCTCATGACCAAACATCGGGGGGAACACTTCGACCCAGAGCTCCTCGACGTCTTCTTCGCCTCGTTGAACGACATCAAGCAGATCCATGACCAGTATGCCGACCAATCGCTGCGCAGAATGATTCGGGAGTCTTAGGAACCTTTTCGTCATTTCGTTGACCAGTTTTCCACCCACCGATATACTTTCCTCATCTCGTCAGATACAGACTCACGCACAGATTCTCAGGCCCTGTACCCACAATATTTCACGCTCGCGAAAGGATTGCCGATCATGGCAAAGAAGGCAACAGCGGCCCGCAAACAGGCGGCGACACGCAATTGGATCGCCTATCTGTGCGAATCCTTAGTCACATCCGGAGTCATGCCGACCTGGGAGGCTGCGAC
>JBGPVY010000281.1:0-3560 GCA_041491905.1 Nitrospiraceae bacterium
ATCTATCCGATCGTGATTGCGTTTGGTGTGGTCCTTCTGGAAGGTTGGGTGCTGACCAGACGATCGAACAAGCGGAAGGGAAAGACTCTCTAACGTTCGCCTGAACGGAGAAAGTCTAGCAGGCTGCGGAAAAACTATTGTGGCACGGTGGAAATCCAATGGTCCGCACGTCTAGGACAAGGGGAGAACCGCGCGCAGGATGCTCAAAAAGGTTGCCCAGCAAGGCCGCAGCGAGCGAAGAGGCGAAGGCGTACGCTTCGGTACGTTGAGCTTCTGAGCGAAGCGAGAACGCTGCTGGCGGACTTTTTCAGCTTCCTGCGAAAGCATCAGGAGGGGGTGGGGTAACCCACCCCCTCTTTCTTTTTGGCCGTCTGCATTGAGGGCATGATGGAGATCGAGGTGACCGGCGTCCTTCTCGCCGGGGGCAAAAGTCGGAGAATGGGCGAAGACAAACGGTATCTCGTCGTGGGAGAACAGATCCTCCTTGAACGAGGACTGGATGTGCTTCGCTCAATCTTTCAGGAGGTTCTGGTTGTCATTGCGCAGGACAGCCCTCCGCTCGACGTCGATGCCCGAGTTGTGCGAGACCTGGTTCCTGATTGCGGCAGTCTCGGAGGGTTGTACACCGGGCTCACGCAGGCAACAAGGCCCTACATATTCGTGGTCGCATGCGACATGCCGTTTCTCGATCCGGCGGTCATTACCCAGTTCACGAGTCGAAGAGCCACCACAGATATTGTGATGGCGAAACTCGGGGCCCGGTTACATTCGATGCATGCGCTGTATGGCAAACGATGTCTGCCGGTCGTTGAACAGATGATCCGGGCACGACAGCTCAAGATCCAAGAGATGGTGTCGCACGCGTCACTTCGAGTACGCTATCTCACCGAGGCGGATTTGCTCACCATCGATCCCTCCTGGCGTTCCTTTCATAACGTGAATACACCGGCGGATCTTGAGATGGCGCGGTCCCTGTTGGCTCGGGTACGTCCCTCAGGACAACCGTAATGCTCACCGTGAGAAGGACGATCGTGATGATCCATCCCGGCGGACTTGGCGATGTGCTCTTGGCGGTTCAGGCCATGGGTCGGTTGCGGACCCGCTTCCCCAACCATCGGCTGGTGCTCTGCGCAGAGGACCAGGTTGCGAGGTTGCTCCTCGCATGCCGCATCATTGATGCGTGGACCTCAGTGCAGAGGCGCAACTGCGCGGACTTGTTCGCCGGCGCGGACTCAGTCGCGGGTCAGGTACAGACATGGTTGGAGGACTGCGATCTTGCCATTGGCTGGACGCAGGATCTCGATGGCAAGTTGAACGAGACCCTCAAGGCAGTCGGTGTCCGAGAGGTTATCGTGAGGTCTCCGTTCTCGACTGCGATTCGGGCGACACATCAACGTGACCGGTTTCTTGAAGCGATCAATGAGGCACCGTCTGACGACGAAGGAGATGTTCTGTTGACGGTGACGGAACCGCTCCTCCATCTCGGACAAGCCTGTCTTGTAGCGGCAGGTCTCGCGATCGGACAGTCTCTTGTCCTCATCCATCCGGGGAGTGGGAGTGCCCATAAGTGTGTGGCACCGGAGATACTCGCGGCTGTAGTTATCGCGCTTCAGATTTCCGGGGCGACTCCGGTGGTTCTAGAAGGGCCGGCAGACCGGGAGCCGGTCGAACGTCTTGTCCAGTTGTGTATGAACCCACCGATCGTCCTGAAGGGCCTCGATGTTCTTACCGTCGCCGGGGTGCTTGCTCAGGCACGGCTCTTTGTCGGGCAGGACTCGGGAGTCACACATATGGCGGGGCTGATGGGGGTGCATACGGTTGCTCTATTTGGGCCGACTGATCCCGATCGCTGGGCTCCCCGTGGCGCCCATGTTTCCGTGATGCAGGGCGCACCCTGCCTCTGCCAATCATGGGGCGACGTCAGCCGATGCGAGGAAAAACCTTGTCTCAAGATGCCCCAGGACCAACTTGTGGCACTCTGTCTTGCACACCTCAAGGAGGCAGCGGTCCGGCAGAGAATCCCATCCGTCTGCCTTGTCACTGACTATCCCGTATGCTAGAGTGACCAGTTCATTTTTCCTTTCATTGGTAAGGACTTAGGAGATATTTTCTTGTCCAGCGGGGTCGTTCGGGAAAAGGTCACCAGCGCGCTTATCGGAGCGCTCAACGGGGCCAAAAAGAAGGGTCAACTGAAGACGGAACCCTGGCCTCAACTGAATCTTGATGCTCCTAAACGACCTGAATGGGGAGACTTAGCCTCAACGGTTGCCATGTCTCTCGCGGCATCTGAGCAACGAGCGCCCCACGATATTGCCCAAATTATCATCGACAATCTTTCTCAGCGCGAACAGCTCTTCGACCGAGTCGAGATCGTCAGGCCGGGGTTCCTCAACCTCACGCTCAAGCCCGCCGTCTGGCAAGAAGTGCTTAGAGAGATCGAAGCACAAGGGCCTGCCTATGGACAGGCGGATGTGGGAAAGGGACAGCGTGTGTTGGTGGAGTACGTCAGCGCCAACCCTACGGGGCCGATGCATGTGGGCCATGGCCGAGGTGCGGCGGTGGGGCAGGCGCTTGTACGTCTTCTCAAGGCGGTCGGCTACGTCGTCGTCAGCGAATATTATATCAACGATGCCGGTCAGCAAGTGAAGCTCCTCGGTGCTTCCGCCAATGCGCGGTTTCGAGAATTAGCCGGTCGGCCGACGGAATTTCCGCAGGATGGCTACCACGGTGCCTACATTAGAACCATCGCAGAACGAGCGAAGGAGCAGGAGCTTGATACTCAGTGGGAACGATTGTCTGATGCCGATGTCAAAGCGCGCTGGCAAGACTTTGCGTGCGAACAAATGCTCGCGGTCATTCAAAAGGATCTTGCGGCGTTTGGAATCGAATTCGACGAATGGTTCAGGGAAACCTCTCTTGTGAACTCAGGGGCCATCCAACGGGTTTTGGATGAATTGAAATCGCAACATTTCCTGTTTGAGCAGGATGGCGCCTGGTGGTTCCGATCCTCGGCATTTGGTGACGAGAAGGATCGCGTCGTGCGGAAACAGGATGGCGAGTACACCTACCTGGCTTCCGACATCGCCTACCACCAAAATAAGCTGCGTCGCGGATATGATCTCCTCATCGACGTCTGGGGCGCGGATCACCATGGCTACATTCCTCGCATGCAAGCGGTGGTGCAGGCCTATGGGTATCCGAAAGATCGCCTCCAGGTCGTGCTGGTCCAGATGGTGAATTTGTTGCGCGGCGGAAAAAAAGTTGAAATGTCGAAGCGGGCCGGCGAGTTCATCACGATGCGGGAAGTCATCGATGAAGTCGGGGCCGATGCAGCCAAGTTCTTTTTTTTGATGCGCGACTCCGACTCGCATCTGGATTTTGATTTGGAACTGGCCAAGCAGCGGTCATCCGATAATCCCGTGTACTATGTACAGTATGCCCATGCCAGGATCGCCAGCCTCTGGCGCGTCGCGGCTGCGCGAGGCATCGCCTGTCCCCTGCCGAGCGAGACGGATTTGACGCGGTTGACGGACCCGGATGAATTGGGACTGATTCGCAAG
>JBGPVY010000089.1:0-9606 GCA_041491905.1 Nitrospiraceae bacterium
CTCCAGGCCGTCCACGTCCAGGATGACGGTATCGGGCCGCACCGGCTCGATGCGCGGCGAGAAGCAGAAGGCGAGACGGAGGAGGGCATGGGGAGTAGGGAGTGGGGAGTGGGGAGTGGGGAGTGGGTCATGCTGCGCTCCATTTTTTGTGTAGCCCGGTCAGTAATTTTCCGGTGCGGTCTGCAAGATTGAATTCAGCATGATCAGCAGTTGTAAAACCGAGCATCACTGCAAGTTGCATCTGGGTTTCCAGCTCCGCGAGCGAGCCACGTGAAATACCAATGAAGTGCAAATATTCCTTTGCACCGTTTCGGCCAGCACCTTCGGCAATATTGCTCGGAATTGACACGGCTGCACGTCTCATTTGCTGCGGTAATCCATAGCGTTCCTCTGCCGGAAAAGTAGCAGTCATCTGATACACGGCTTTAGCCAATTCCATCGAGAATTTCCATGCTTCCAATTGTTCATGCGGCTTACCCACCCGACCACTCCCCCTTCTGGTTAGTGGGGAGTGACAAGTAGGGAATGGGAAGTGGAAAGTAGGTGGTGGACAGTGAGGAACCGTAGGTCAACGTGCAAGGTACCGTGTAGCATGATCTACAGTTTCTTTTCACTCCCCACTACCCCGCTCGACCACTCCCCATCACTTCATCCAGCATGCGCGCCACGCCAGTTTGCCACAACGGCAGGTGCAAATCGAAGGTAGTTTGAAGATTTCTGGCGTCCAGACGCGAGTTCAGGGGTCGCCGGGCGGGCAAAGGAAATGCGCTGGTTGGCACCGGGATAACATTTTCCGCGGCGACTTTGAGTTCGATTCCGGCTTGACGAGCCAAATTCAAGACAAAATAGGCATAGCCGTGCCACGAGGTTTCGCCTCCGGCAACCAGATGGTACAGGCCGGACAATTCCGGTCGCTGCAAGGCCGTGCGGATGGCGTGAGCGGTGACATCTGCCAGCAGATCAGCACCGGTGGGGGCGCCGATCTGATCGTCGACGACGGTGAGGCGCTCGCGTTCCTGGGCAAGGCGTAGCATGGTCTTGGCAAAGTTGCCGCCACGTGCAGCATAAACCCAACTGGTGCGGAAGATTAGATGCCGGCAGCCCGAAGCGCGAATGGCTTCCTCGCCTTCCAGCTTGGTCGAGCCGTATACACTACAGGGTCCGGTGTGGTCGGTTTCCACCCAGGGCTTGCTGCCACTGCCATCAAACACATAGTCGGTGGAGTAATGGATCAGCCAGCTACCCAGCTTCCGCGATTCCCGGGCGAGTATGCCTGGAGCCAGGGCATTGATGGTGCGGGCTTGCTCCGGTTCGCTCTCGGCCTTGTCCACAGCGGTATAGGCAGCGGCATTGACAATCACATCCGGAGCGATTGCGCGCACGGTTTTGGCAATATCGTCCAGACAGGTGAAGTCGCCGCACTGCTGCTGGCTATCAACGTCCAGCGCGATCAACTCGCCCAAAGGAGCAAGACTGCGCTGCAACTCCCAGCCTACCTGACCACCTTTACCGAACAACAGAAATTTCATCAGACACGCCCTTGGTAATTCTTCTCAACCCATGTCCGATACGCACCCGATTGCACATTGCTGACCCAGCTCTGGTTGTCCAGATACCACTGCACGGTTTTACGAATGCCGGTTTCGAAGGTTTCAGCAGGTTTCCAGCCCAGTTCGTGCTCGATCTTGCCGGCATCGATGGCGTAGCGGCGATCATGGCCGGGGCGGTCGGCGACATAAGTGATTAAAGAGCGGTAAGTAGTGAGTGGGGAGTGGGCAACGGGGAGTGGGGGCGAGTCTTTACCACTGCCTTCTTGCCACTCACCACTCCCTGGATTCAAGGGGCGCAGTTCGTCGAGAATGTCGCACACCGTGTGAACGATTTCGATATTGGGTTTTTCGTTGCAGCCGCCAATGTTGTAGACCTCGCCTACCCGACCGGATTCGAGCACGCGGCGGATGGCGCTGCAATGATCTTTTACATACAGCCAGTCGCGGATCTGCTGGCCGTCACCGTATACTGGCAACGGCTTGCCTGCGAGAGCATTGATGATCATCAATGGGATGAGTTTTTCTGGAAAATGGTAGGGGCCATAGTTGTTGGAGCAGTTGGTGGTGAGCACCGGTAGCCCATAGGTGTGGTGGTAGGCGCGGACCATGTGATCGCTTGCGGCTTTGCTGGCCGAGTACGGGCTGTTGGGCTCGTAGCGGCGGGTTTCGCTGAAAGCTGGTTCGCCCTTGTCCAGGGAGCCATACACCTCGTCGGTCGAGACGTGAAGGAAACGGAAGCTCTGTATTGTCTCGTTATTCAACCCGCTCCAGTAGGCGCGCACGGCTTCCAAAAGCCGGAAGGTGCCGATGATGTTGGTGTGGATGAAAGCTTCCGGGCCGTGTATGGAACGGTCCACATGGCTTTCAGCGGCGAAGTTAATAACACTGCGAGGTTGGTTCTGCGCAAGCAGGCCAGCTACCAGAGTGGAATCACCAATGTCGCCCTGTACGAAGATGTGCCGCTTATCCGCTGCCAGTGAAGCGAGGTTCTGCAAATTGCCCGCGTAGGTGAGCGCGTCGAGATTAATAATCGCTTCGTCGGATTGTGTCAACCAATCCAACACAAAATTTGTACCAATGAATCCGGCGCCGCCTGTTACTAGAATCATTCTATATCCCTGAAATACCTGTTTTCTCAGCAATAAGGCTTGCCGAAGGCGCACAAAATGGTGTCTGGCATGACTAGTGACTTCGACTCGTGTTGAAGGTGCGGAACAGCCGGACGATATAGATGAGGGCTTTCATGGAAATGGTTCGAGGTTCAGGCTAAGGTTCAGAACGTCCAAGGTTCGACGTTGCTGCGACATGAGCGAAACACGCGGACCGCCGGGAATCGCCAACATTTCTTTCCAGAATCGAGCACGATCTCAAGCATGTACATTCCCCCGGCAGAAACCAATCCCAAGCCGCGTGTACGGTAATTTGCCTGGGTATGCCGAAGGCTGCCGGAACGTCGAGGCTAATAAGGTGCAGGCAGGCTTGGGGATGTTGCCGAGGAGCCTCCAGCAGCGCCCGTGTTTCTCGCTCGCGGGTGGCAGGGTCATCGAGACTGGCTCATACCTGGATGAGTGCTTCCTTGCCTACGGGGTAGCGGGCGAGGAAGTCCACTCTCGTCACGCCGGCACCACATCGTTCACATCGATCTCCACCGCAGCGGCTTGCTGAATGAGACGCACCCCCAGTACCAAGCGGTGGCGCTTTTCTTTGCGCAAGAGAATCCCGTGAACTCCCTGCAGCGGGCCTCGAACCACTTTCACGTGCATGCCTTCGTGCAGATAAGGATGCGGATCGTAGGGCAGCACACTGGTCATCAGGGTCTTGATCGCCGCAATCTCCTCCTCCGGGATCGCCTCTGGGCTATGGCCGCTGCCTACAATATCGACCACACCGATCGTCTTGAGTACCGGCAGCTTGTGCTCCGATGCAAAGCGGACGAAGCAATACCCTGAAAAGAGAGGGACCTCGATTTCCTTCTTCCTATCCTTCCATTGACTCATTCGCTTGACCGTCGGCAATAACGGCTCAATGCCCTGATTCGCGAGTTGATCGCGCACGATCTTTTCGTGACGCGACCGCGTCCGAAGGGCGTACCAACGAAGACTGTTTGTTTGGTTTATTTGGTTTGTCTGGTTCATTTCGTTGATTTGGTTTGTTTGGTGCGCAGGTATTTGATGAGGCCAGAGATAATTCGCCCCACTTTGTCGGCCTGCGCGTAAATCGACTCAAATGCCTCCTTGGACAAATATCCTTGGTCCACCGCGATATACAGATGGCTTCGAACTTCGGCAGATGACGACATGGCAATAAACAGAAACTGCACGAACTCTTTACTTGAACGACGTACAAACCCTTCAGCAATATTGGCCATCACCGAACCCGCAGCGCTCTGAATCTGACTACAAAGGCGCGCATATCTTTTCCATGCAGAGTCCTGCTCAATGGCTTCGTAAACTTGCCGCGTCAGTTGTCGAGTTTCTTTCCAACAATCGAGATCCTCAAAAGGAGTTAACTTCATAACAAAATCAGTTTGTCTGGTCGATTTCGTTTATTTGGTTGGCCGGTTCTTCCAACCAGACAAACCAAACAAACCTCTTCAACCAAAAGAACCAGCCCCGGGCAGAGCTCCGCCCTTTCACTTACAGATCCATATCGCACGCACCACACAATATTCCAGACACGCGCGGAAGCGCCACGCTTTATTCGCGTAGGCCGAGTCTCAGCACCTTTTCCCGTGGCACTCCCGACTGTACCAACTGTTCTTCACAGGCTGCCGCATGATCGAGATCAGTAATCAATACCCAATCAAAATGCCAGCAGGCGATCCTATCCGGCGAAGTAACCGGGCAGGAGAGGAACGACTCACGCGAGCTTCCATCAATGAATCCCACACAGTCGATATTCATCTCTCGAAGCGACAGATAGGCCAATTCGGCTAACTCGGTCGTCCCGTAGACCACAACCCGCTGGCCATGAGAGGCGTCAAATGTCGCCATCATCTCTTTTAACCGAGTACGCATGTCACGGTAGTAGGAGAGGGAGTACTGCATGTAGAGATAGGTCAGCCGTGACTTCTCCGTGAAGCCCTGTGGCGTCAGGAGATACCTGATTCGATTGCGCGGGATGGTGACCTTGATGAAGCCCTTGTGGGCCAGCCGCTGGAGATAGAGATTAGTCAGGCCGAGCGCGACACCAAGTTTGGTGGCAAGAGTGCGCTGAGTGGCCCCGCCATCTCTATCAAGCTCGCTCAGAAGCAGGAGGTCTCGTTGACCTTGTAAATCCATGAATTATGCGGATAAATTATCAACTTGTTCAGAATATGAACAAAATAGACTGACCTGTCAAGCAGTTTTGTCCCTATCAAATCGGCAGCGACGTCCGCCCTATCTGCAGGAAGTTGAAAAAGTCCCCGGAGCCACAGACCGTAGCGCATGAAGCGCGAGGCCCAGCTAGTTTCTCTTGTTTATTTGGTCTGTTTGGTTGAACTAGACTAACCAGATGAACAAAACAAACCAGATAAACCAGATTAACCCGCCCCGCCAGTCTCGCGTGTCTCGTGCGGCTATCCTGCTGGGTGTTCTGGCACCAGGCATGGTCGTGTGCCATTGAGTGCTTTCGGGTGTTCAGGAAGATTTCCACTGCCTGCTAGAAAGAAGGAGGTCTGACCGGGCCTTGCCTGAAGAACGATTTCTAGAGTGCGCGGGGAGGAATGGGCATACCATCGTGCTGCTTAACGGCATGGACTGTGATTTCAGTGCCGTAGCCAAGATGACCGGCAATCAGCGATACCGGCCGGGCAATCAGACGGTCGATCAATTTACGGAAAGGGATATCCTTCCGAAAGAGATGTTTCCAGAATCGATCCAAGCTCGCCATTAAGAAGATGGCGCTGATACTGGTGCGAACGCCATCGAGCCGAAACCCCGCCTGGGCGATGATCCCCGAGAGACTGCGCTTGTCGAAATGATAGAAATGCCTGGGGGGATCCAAGGGAAACCACCAGCGGCCGAAAAGCTTGAATTCCACACTATCTACATTGGGCACACTGACGACCAACAGTCCGTCATCTTTGAGCAATCGATGTACCCGACGTAACGCATCAACCGGACTCGGGAGATGTTCGAGCGAATGGCTCATGAGAACCAGATCGAAGGATTGAGGAGGAAATGGTGCCGACTCTAACGTCCCGGTATGAATATTCCCTGTCACGAGTTCGCGCGCATGGGCGGCAGCGACCTCACTGATCTCAATGCCGGAGGGTTCCCATCCCTGATCTTGCAAGGTCTTCAAATTCCCCCCGGCTCCACAGCCCACATCTAAGACCTTCCCCTCCCCCCTCCAAGGCAAGGGATGGCGCCCCTTCAACTCCCGCAACGTCTTGTCAGGCCATAACAGAATGCGCTGCACGATACGCGACCATCCAACGGAAACAGTAGAGGGATATCCATAATAATCTTCCAACACCCGTCGCTTGATCCGTGCAGAAAATTTCTTCGCCTGTTGCTGGAGCTGTGGCCGCGTCTTCGCTTGCGCCGAAGGGTAGTAGACCGTTGGATAATAGGAACCGAGCAGATCTTTCGAAGGACGGGGATTGAGATAGACCAAGCCACAGCGGCAGCATTTGACGATCGTGAACTCGTCGTTCGTAACTTCCAGCAGCAGGTCCCGTTGGCGAGTCACAACCTCGGATTGGTCCGAGTGACACAGGTCGCAGATGACCGATTCCATCCCCGGTTTTGGCAGATCACCCACACTGGATAACGCCATCCCCACCCTCCTTGCCGATCATCGAATGGCCAGCCGAGCCTTCCCCATCAGCCGTGCGGCAGCCATCATCACCTTGTCTGTCGTAATCAATTGCGTGCAATTCTCCTCCCCACGCAGGCAGGTGAAGTGGGAGGACGCGCGATAAACCCAAAACCTGTCTCTCGTGCGCGATGGACTCTGGTCTGACATCCTTTTGACTTTTCCAGTAATTATTCGCCTGACTTTCCCACATGAATGCGCGAGTGGACAAACTTCTAGACCCTCGCTATACCAGAATCTCCTCCAGGTTGGTGAGAAGTTCCCAGATCCTGAGCTACGATTAAACAGCCTGCGATCAACATAAACAGCAGAGCTAACTCGGCACCGAAAGAGGCATCGACCATCCCATGAACCACCACCACCACAAAACTGCCGATCGCCGAGAGCCACAGGGCTCTGGAGAGCTTATTCGAGAGGGACCGCCTCAGCCTAAACAAGAATGACGCATAGTACACCATCCAGGCGAGAAAACAGACTACTCCCACTAGCCCGTTTTCCGCCGCCACATTCATCCACTGGTTGTGCGCTTGTCTTTGTCCATTGGGAACGCGATACCGCTCGCTGTGTGCCATAAAACACTTGGCACCCACCCCAAAGACCGGATGATCCTGCACCATCCTGAGCGACGCGCCCCAAATCTCATATCGCTCGACGAGACTACTATCTCGGTGCAGATCAGTAAGTGCGTGCATGCGTCCCTGAATCATGGAACTCGTGGCGAGCCCAACTCCCAATCCGGCGATGAGGACGGCCGCAGCGATAGCGGGCCACCAACTTTTCTGCAAGACTACAAAAATGATGACGACCAGAAGCATGACAATCCACATCGATCTGGTATAGGTCAGAATCAGAGCGGCAATCGAGAGCAGAGCAACCAATCCAATAAGGAACCACTCTTTTCTTCCCCAACGGACATGGTAGGCCACACCCATCATAAATGAAAGAACCATGACCAGGTATGGCGCAACCACCCCAAGGGAGAGGATATACAGTCTGTTCATTTCGGTGTGCATGCGCACTGCCTCAGAGATCGTCTTCCAAAGACCTGCGATGTCGCCAATGCCAATACCAATCACCACGGCCCAGAACAGCTGCATTATTCTTCGTTCTGATTCGACGACATTCACAATCAGGAGAAAAAAGGGAACGTACGTAAGAACATCTCGAACGCCTGAGATCCCACACTCTGAATTGACCGTACTGAGAAAGGTAGCGCCCAACCAGGCCAGCAGGAACCACCCAAGCCTTGGGATTGTGATTCTGAAATTGCCCGTAACCGCCATCTTGGCGATCCAAAACGCCAACGCACTGATGAAACAAATGGTTTTCGGCGTTTCAGCAAGGGGGATGACCACGATCATGGCCACGAGAGACCACCAGATCGCTTTATCGAGGTATCCCAAAACCTTGGATTTTTGAACTGACTGGCTCTCGTCCACCTAACTACATGTCCCCTTCCATTTGACTAATCTCATCCAGGGCGTTCTTCACGGACAACGTACCGTGAATCAAGCCGATGCAAGCATGTCTGGTCCGACCTGTTGCCCCAAAATCTTTTCATAGAGGCTCACAAGACGCTCTATCATTACGTCCACATGAAAGGTGCGCGACACACGAGCGTTCCCACCCTTCCCATAACTTGTCATTCGATCAAGGCCAAGAACAGCCTGATGGCCGCATGCCGTAATAATTATGGCTGGTTGTTCCGACGCAATTACTTTGCACAAGGCCTGCACTGCCGCTCTTCGCCCGGGATACACGAGCAGCTTGCGCCAATGGGGGGGAACGACACTGAGTGTACCGTCACTCCCTTCCGTCGAAGTTCCTCCGGCAGCTGACCGTGTTCAGGCGACACCACTGCCAGCTGAAAACCGGACGAGGGAAGCCGATCGATTTAGAGCAACAGTTCACGTTCCGCGCCGGCGATTTCGTAAACTCCGTGTATGAAAAGAATCAATCGATTCAAACGCAAGCTACGCTTTTACCTTCATACGCTCAAATAGAACCGCCCCCAAGCCTACTTTTCCACGAGACCGTCGAGCTACAGCTTCCTGGCTTGTACGATGAGAATCTCGCCAAACAGCAGAGGCTCTGACAACACGAGTTCTCTGACTTTTGCCCTGACCTTGTCGTGCAGAACTTGTGACCTCCCGCGCGTATGGAGCAGTAGCCTCAGGAGTTGATAGAGCAACGAGCGTTTCTTCAGACAGCGGTTCGTCTCCACCCGCTCGATCGAGAAACCGCTCCGCACGAGGATGTGCCGAAGCTCAAAGAATGAAACTGGATTGATATGGTCAACCGGCAACTCCTTATTTGTTTCAGGATCATGATTGACCATGGCTTGGAAATAGTTTGGATAGCCATACAGCAAGACACTGATCCGCGACTTGATTGAAAGGATATTGGGGGTCGTCAGAAATACCCTTCCGCCCACTCTCAGAACGCGAGCAGCCTCCCGTATCATATGCCAAGGGTTCTCAAGATGCTCAATCGCCTCTATGGAAGTCACATGATCAAACTTATCTGAGGGATACGGCCACCGCTGATTAAGATCGACCCGATCACAAGTCAAGCCAGGCACCTTGAATCGATCAGGAACAATATCTCCGCAAGAGACCTCGCATCCTAGCTCTTTCGCGTGAGCGGCAAACGCCCCTTCCCCAGTTGGCACGTCGAGAAGACAACCTGCTTTTTCAGACCGAAGAAGCGAGAGGACCACATCATGCACAAGGGCTGCAGCGTCAGGACTCGCACGCATGTCTACACGATGATCTTTGCGCTCAATCATTACTGTCCTCCATCTTGACAGGGAGCAGATCGGTCAGGATTTGACTCTACAAAGAGCACACGTACTATCAACAATTTTTCGGAGATCTCGTCGAAGCCGCTTCTTGAAATATCGGGAAAATGATCGAAATGGTTTGCCTACGTCATCCTCAATTTCGTCGATACGCAAGTTGACCTGCTACCGCAGCCTGCAGTCTGGGTGACGCACCACACAGGTATCATGTCACGGCAACAGGGATCGTCCACCTGCCTGCAGACGCGGAACACTTCCCCTAAAGAGCGGAGGAGACCTTCAAAGTGACCCATCACATGGGTCACATGAACCCATTCGACAGAGCCAGTTTTTACGGCAGTCTGCACTCAAAAGCACAGACGAAAGTACCCCCCTGGCTCCCATCGCTGCTTGAAACTAAAGGCACCGACGACCTTGCTCTTTCTCTCCCCCGCGTCCGGAACTACCAGGCTC
>JBGPVY010000136.1:0-7629 GCA_041491905.1 Nitrospiraceae bacterium
CCATCAAGCCGATGCGCCAGACCTTCCCCTTGAGCGGGCCGAGCCCGCCGCCGATTTCAATGCCATAGGTCGAGAGCAGGTTGGTCCGTATCTCGGCTTCAGAAATGTGAGAGGGGACCGTGACACAGGTCAACATTGGGAGTCGATGTCCCGTCGGGGGAAGGGGAAGAAGCCCGAGTTCGGTCAAGCCCGCGATCAAGGCTTCGCTATAAAGCTGATGGCGAACGAAGCGGGCCGGCAATCCCTCTTCTTCGACGAGTCGCAACGCCTCCCGCAGGGCATAGAGCATGGAGATCGGAGCCGTGTGGTGGTAGGATCTGGTGCCTTCGGCCCAGTAGTCCGCGATCAAGGCCATATCCAAGTACCAACTCTGGCACGGGGTGCGTCGGGCTCTGATGGCGGCCAACGTGCGGTCGCTGAGGGTGAAGGGAGACAACCCGGGCGGACAGCTCAGACACTTCTGCGTGCTGCTATAGCAGACATCGATGTTCCAACGATCGATCTCGACCGGTGCGCCTCCCAGCGAGGTCACGGCATCAACGAGGAAGAGCATGTCATGGTCGCGGCAGAGGCGGGCGATCGGCTCAAGCGGCTGGCAGACGCCGGTCGAAGTTTCGGCATGCACGATGGCCACGGCTTTCACCGGGCCGGATCGGCGCAATGCCAGTTCAATGGCCTCTGGTTCTATGATCTGTCCCCACGGGGCTTCCACGCGAATCGCTTTACCGCCGCAGCGTTCGACGATGGTGGCCCATCTCGTGCCAAACACGCCATTGACCCCGACGATTACCGCATCGCCCGGCTCAACGATATTCACGATCGAAGCCTCCATACCGGCTGAGCCGGTGCCGGAGACCGCGATGGTGAAGCGGTTCTTGGTCTGAAAGACGAAGCGCAACAGGGCTTGGATATCGTCCATGATCGCAAGAAAGACTGGGTCCAAATGGCCGAGCAGAGGAGTTGAGAGGGCACGTAGGACTCGCGGATGTACCATGCTCGGCCCTGGGCCAAGGAGCAGCCGGCGTGGGGGGATAAAGCTTTGAACTGGCATATCACTCCAGATCTAACAGGATGCTGAAAAAGTCCGCCAGCGTCGTTCTCGCATCGTTCAGACCCTCAACGTACCCCAGAGGGTACGCCTCGGCTTTTCACTCGCTGCGGCCTTGCTGGACGGCCTTTTTGAGCATCCTGTACGCGAGTACTCCTGTTGCTCAAGACGTGCGGACCATCGAACTGCTGTTTTGCCTAGTTTAGTTTTCCCCAAGCCTGCTAAGAAAGCTACTCAGTATAGCGGAGTTCAGTCGCCTTCGGCCACGGGTATTCTGAATAGGAGCGCGCGACTGGCGGGAGAGGCGAGACGAGAGGGGGTTTCGAGAGAGAAAAACAGCATGGTATAGTTTCAAAGATTATGGAACCTGCCTCTCTTTCTCTCAATGAACCGCATGAGCCTAAGTCCTGGTGGCGAGCCATAGACGCGCCGCCGACGATCGGGGTCTATTCTGGGCGGTTCTCGCCCAAGGTCACGCTGCTGTCCGCGCTCTTCCTCATAGTGGCGCTGGCGTCGGTTGTGTGGTTGTCGGTCTCATCATCCAAGTTGGAGCGGATCGAGTCGCCTGAGCGAGCGCTCAGTCTGGTGGTCAGTCGGACCAGGGATGTGCAGGAAGGACTCAATCGTGCGCCCCAGTGGGAACAGCAGCTCTTGGCCTGGGCCACCGGCGACAACGAGACTGAACAGGCGCACGAGATTGAATGGTATCAAGAACTGAAGGAGATCTCCGAAGACCCGTTGGTGCCGCTTCAGTTGGCAATTCTCCAGGCCGAGGCCGGGCATGTCTCGCAGGCGCTCCTCTCCGCGCATGAGTGGGCCGGGGCAGAAGACCCGCTTCCTCAGTTTGCCGATCTGGTGATGGCCGCCTATGGCGAAGGACCGGTTCATGACGCGGACAGGTATGTCTTGTGGCAAGCAGAGGCGGCAGAGGTGTTGCCTGCCGGCTGGTTCTACGATCGCCTGGCTGAACGCCTGGCAAGCCGTGCCAACGATGCCGCGCTCGTGGCCACGATTCAGGAACAGGCCGCGGTGCGTGTCGACCGCCAGTTTGTCCGGTCGCATCGCCTGACGTTTGTTGAACTCGGCGCGATGGCCGTCGGCACCTTGGTGTGCGTGCTGCTCTGGTTCAGACGGAATGAACCTTCCAGTTTCGTTCGGCTGCATGAACCGGGCGTGCCGCCGCCGTGGCCGGGCGGCATCGGCGCGGCGGTGTTGCTGCGCGGGGGCGCGATCGGTGCGATGCTCACGGCGTTGTTTTTGATCTATACGCCACCCGACAATGTCTCGCTTCGGGCGTTGGCCATTCCGATGACGAATGTTCCGTTACTCCTCTTGGCCTACCGTCATCTCTTCCGGCCGTCCGGCATGACGTTTGATGAAGGATTTGGGCTGGAAATCGGATGGGCCCGTGTCGGTCGTCTGGTGACTGCGGTATTGGCGGTGGTGGCCGTCGGTTTGTGGGGCGAGTGGGTGATGGATCGGCTGTCGGAGCCTTTCCATCTGACGAGTCACTGGGCTGAATGGTTCGACGCAGATCTCGTCTGGGCCTCGCCCTCCCTGACGGCCATCAGTTTGGTCGAATACGTGATCTTTGCGCCGCTGTTCGAAGAACTCGCGTTTCGTGGATTGCTGTTCGCGATTCTTCGCCGAAAGTTCCGCTTCCTGCCGGCCGCGCTGATCAGCGCGAGCATCTTCGCCATCGCCCATGGCTATGGATTGGTCGGCTTCATCAGCGTCCTGTGGAGTGGCGTCCTCTGGGCTTGGTTGTATGAAAAAACCGGGAGCCTGTTGCCCGGCATCCTGGCCCATGCCATCAATAATTTGCTGGTGTGTTTGGCGGTGATGGCCCTCCTCCGTTAGCAGGATGGTGAAAATGCCTTCCAGCTTCGTTCTCGGTTCGACGGAATCCTCAACGTACCTCTGAGGGTACGCCTCCGGTTCCGTCTCGCCTCGGGCCTTGCTGGAAGCCATTTTGACCATCCTGCGCTTCCACCTCGCCCGCTGACTCGATCAACACGAGAGCTTCGTATAAGTCCGGGTGCTTTAGAGTGCAGCCGAGTTCTGCTCGAAGCTTGGCGTTGCTGATTCGTTTTCCCCATGAGCGGTCTTCTTTTGCTGCTCCCGCTGTCACAGCCCATCGCTGCTGCGCAGTGACGCAGATCTCATTCCAGGTGTGAGGTTGGCCGTCGCTGACGTTGTAGGCCTCGCCTGGCTTCCCGTGCTCCAGCGCAAGCAGGCAGATGGCGGCCAAATCCTCCGCGTGAACGAGGTTTACATACTTGCGTGATGAGCCGACGCGGCCTTGCCTGATCCAATCCAGCGGGTTCCGCCCTGGTCCATAGATTCCTGCCACGCGCAGGACGATCGCACCATGATGCTCGCGCAGATATTCTTCACCCTGCACCCGTGATTTGTTTAGATCAATCGGCGCCGATTCGTCGAGCCAGGGCGGCGGATATTCCTTCAAGTCGTTCTTCACGGCATAGGCCGAGGTGCTGCCAAGAACAACAAAGCGACGGGGTGGTGCCCCGAGCGTCTTTGCGAAGGCCTGTACCTGCACGAGTGGAGTGGCGGGAAAGCACCAGACCATGTCGGCAGCAGAGGGAATATTCTTCCAGGTCGCTTGTCGTGTGAGATCGAATTCGATCCGATCGGTGAGGTTGGCATAAGCCAAATGTTTAGTGGGATCGCGACTGCTCGCGAGGACCTTCTGTCCTTGCCCCTTGGCCGTTGCATAGAAATGCCGGCCGGTGTATCCAGCGCCCAGAATGAGTATCGTAGTTAATCCAGTCATGTCCTGATAATACCTGAAACCGCCGTTTCCTTGCTTGCCTGATCTGCGGTAGTGCCGTCCTCCTGCGCATGCTAAAATCCCCCGCCATGTCTCTCTCCCAATTCCATCCCATCATCGCCGAATGGTTTAAGACGCAGGTTGGCCAGCCCACCGATGTCCAGGTTCAGGCTTGGCCGGCTATTCAATCGGGGACTGATGTTCTGATTGCTGCTCCGACCGGTTCCGGTAAGACGTTCGCTGCTTTTCTCTCCTGCATCGATCATCTCTTCAAACAAGCCCTTGCGCGTGATCTCGACGATCATGCGCAGGTGCTTTACGTCTCGCCGCTTAAAGCGCTGAGTAATGACATACAGAAAAACCTACAGCAGCCGTTGGCAGAAATTGGTAATGCAGCGCTGTCTGCCGGGCTCTTGATGCCGGAACTCCGTGTACTGGTCCGCACCGGCGATACGCCTATGACGGAGCGCCAGCAAATGCTCAAGCGGCCACCCCATATTCTCGTCACGACACCGGAGTCGCTCTACATCCTCCTGACGGCAGAGAAGAGCCGCCGGTTGTTGCGGACGGTCCGAACCGTCATCGTCGATGAAATCCATGCTGTTGCGCCGAATAAACGTGGCGCTCACCTGGCCCTGTCGCTGGAGCGATTGGAAGCGCTGACGCTCACGAAACCTCAACGCATCGGGCTCTCCGCGACGCAACGGCCGATCGAAACCGTCGCCCGATTCCTAGTAGGAAATCGACAGCCGGCTCAGACGTCCCTATTTACACCCCTCACGCCAGACGGCTCGACTGAGCTCGCCGAAATCCCCTCACGCCTCACGAGTCCCTGTCAGATCATCGACGTGGGCCACAAGCGTGAGATGGATCTGGCTGTGGAAGTGCCGAAGGACGAACTGAGCGCCGTGGCGACCAATGCTATTTGGGCCGATGTTTATGATCGCGTCGCCGAATTGGTTCGGCAACATCGCTCGACCTTGGTCTTCGTCAATACGAGGCGCCTCGCCGAACGAGTGTCGCACTCTCTGGAAGAACGGCTGCGGGACTTAGGCGCCGATGGCGTTGCGGCGCACCATGGCAGCCTCTCACGACAGATTCGCTTGTCGGCTGAAGAACGGCTCAAGAGCGGCAAGACGCGCGTCGTCGTTGCAACGGCCTCGCTGGAACTCGGCATCGATATCGGCGCCGTGGATCTTGTCTGCCAGATCGGTTCGCCCCGCGCGATTGCTACCTGTCTGCAGAGGGTTGGCAGGGCCGGTCACTGGATCAAGGCCATTCCCAAGGGCCGTCTCTTTGCGATGACGAGGGATGACTTGCTCGAATGTGCGGCGCTGATGCGTGCGATTCGAACAGGAGTCTTGGATCGCATTGCCGTGCCGCCGGCTCCGCTCGATATTTTGGCGCAGCAATTGGTGGCAGCAGCGGCGACGCAGACCTGGCAGGAAGACGACTTGTTCGATCTATGCCGACGGGCCGATCCCTATCGGACATTGGCTCGTTCGGAGTTCGATCAGGTGCTGCGGATGTTGGCGGATGGGATCGCGACCAATCGCGGGCGGGGTCTGGCCTATCTGCATCACGATCGGATCAATCGCCGTATTAAAGGCCGACGTGGGGCGCGACTGGCGGCGATCACGTCCGGCGGGGCCATCCCGGACACAGCGAACTATACCGTGGTCGCGGAGCCTGAGGGCACGGTCGTGGGATCGGTCGATGAAGACTTTGCGGTGGAGAGTCTGGCTGGGGACATCATGTTGCTGGGCAATACGTCCTGGCGGATCAAGGGCGTGGAGATGGGCAAGGTACGGGTGGAAGACGCCCATGGAGCACCGCCTAACATTCCCTTCTGGCGTGGCGAAGCTCCGTCGCGGACGACAGAGCTTTCGGCAGAGGTGGCAACATTGCGACAAGCGATTGCCGAGCGGTTATCCTCTTCCGACCCAGCGATCAGCCATCAGCGATCAGCTATCAGCTTTTCGGACTCGTCACCCATCACTCATCACTCATCACTCATCACGTGGCTCAAACAGGAATGTGCCTTAGATCAACGTGGCGCGGAACAAGCTGTCGCCTACATTGCCGCTGGAATCGCGGTCTTGGGAACCGTGCCGACACAGCAGACGATCGTCGCGGAGCGGTTCTTCGATGAAAGCGGCGGGATGCAGTTGGTGTTGCATACGCCATTCGGGGGCCGGATCAATCGGGCCTGGGGCCTCGCCTTACGGAAGCGGTTCTGCGTGACCTTCGATTTCGAATTGCAAGCTGCGGCGACTGACAACGGGATCGTCATCTCGCTTGGCGAGAAGCACAGCTTCCCGCTCGATGCGGTGTTCGGGTTCCTGCACAGCCGTACACTTCGCGAGGTCTTGCTTCCCGCCGTGCTCCAAGCGCCGATGTTTATGACGCGCTGGCGCTGGAATGTCAGTCGTTCGTTGGTCTTGCTGCGTTTCTCCCATGGGAAAAAGGTTCCTCCGCAGATTCAACGGATGAAGGCAGAAGATCTTCTTGGCGCCGTTTTCCCTGATGTGATGGCCTGTCAAGACAATTTTGTCGGCGAGCGGACTCGCCGGATCCCGGATCATCCGCTCGTGAACGAAACCTTGCGGGACTGTTTCACCGAGGCGATGGATCTCGACGGGTTGACCGAACTCCTCAAGCAGATTGAAGCCGGGGCTATTCGCTGTGTGGCGGTCGATACGCCGATGCCCTCTCCGTTCTCGCACGAGATCTTGAATGCCAACCCCTACGCGTTTCTCGACGATGCGCCGTTGGAAGAGCGGCGGGCGCGGGCGGTGGAGATGCGGCGCACGCTGCCGGCTCAGCTGGCCGGCGAGGTCGGGGCATTCGACCCAGCAGCGATTGAGGAAGTCCAACGGGAGTCCTGGCCCGTCGTGCGCGATCCGGATGAATTGCACGATGCCTTGCTCACGTTGCTCTGGCTGCCGGTCGAGGAGGTCAAGGACTGGGCGAGTCACTTGCCGCGCTTGATCGACGAGGGGCGCGCGGTTGAATTGGTGGCGAGAGGCGAGGGGCGAGAGGCCAGGGGATGGGTGGCTGCGGAGAGCCGAGCACAGATCGAGACGATGTTCGCAAGCGGCGACGAGGCGATGCTCGATGCTCTCGTGCAAGGCTGGATGGAAAGCATTGGTCCAACGACGGCGATCGAGCTTGCAACGCGATTGCATTGCTCGACGCAAGCGATTAACGAATCATTGGTTCGCCTCGAAGCATCCGGGCAAGTCCTCCGCGGACAGTTTCGACCTAACTCAGCACTCAGAACTCAGCACTCAGAACTGGCGGGCGCCGGAGCGCCCGAGTGGTGTCATCGCCGTCTCCTCGCGCGCATTCATCGTCTGACCATCGGCAGACTGCGCAAAGAAGTTGAGCCAGTGACCGCGCACGAGTTCATGCGATTTTTATTTCAATGGCAACATGTTTCCCCTGGGTCGCGTCTCCATGGCGAGGCCGGTCTCTTGGACATCATCGCGCAGTTGGCTGGATTCGAAGCGGCAGCCTCGGCCTGGGAGCCGCATCTGCTCCGGACGAGGCTGGCGAAGTATGAGCCGGAGCTTTTGGACCGACTCTGTCTGAGCGGGGCAGTCAGCTGGGGCAGGCTGTCTCCTCATCCACGGCTTGCGCACGCCGGCGATCTTGAAAGACGTCGGATCATCCCGACGAGTGTGGCACCAATTAGCATCTTCCCACGTGAGGAGAGCGAGTGGTTGAGGGATGTCTTCCACGATGACGATGCATCGAATGGGCCTGACCCGTTTGCCCAGTTGAGCTC
>JBGPVY010000279.1:0-3616 GCA_041491905.1 Nitrospiraceae bacterium
GACAACGCAGTGCGTCCATGGCGAGTTCGAGTACGTTCTCCAATTCCCATCCATTCGCCGCTTCGATCTTCTCTTGCAGCTGGGCCTGCTTCTCGAGAAACTTTTCTAATTCATCGGGAGTGGCCTCGCCCATCTTATTGCTGACCGCGTCATACTCGTGCAGCATAGCCACGAGTTCTTGCTTGCCCTCTTCGACGATTTCTTTCACCGTCTTGTTCGGATCGATCTGCGGTTCCTGTTCAAGCAGGCCCACGCTGTAGCCCTTCGAACGGGTGATCTCTCCCGTGTAGTTCTGATCGACTCCGGCGATGATCCTGAGCAGCGAGCTTTTCCCCGATCCATTGAGACCCAATACGCCGATCTTTGCACCGTAGTAAAACCCGAGATAGATCTCGCGCAGCACCTGCTTCTTTGGCGGATAGACCTTGCCGACATTAACAAGTGAGAAAATCACCTGCTTGTCATTGGTTGCCATGGAACGTCCGTTCTCCTTGTAAATAGCCCCGCTGAGGGACCCACGATAACAAAAGCCTATCCTGTTGCACAACCGGCGGGATGGAGTCGAGATGGAGGGCTCGGCCCGTCACATGCCCAATTCCTCGGAGAGCCTGACTTCCGATTCATCGATAATCTCTTCCAGGCAGGTGAAACAGGAAAAGGGGAAGCGGTCGATGGGGATCGCGCAGACTTCGCCGACCGGCGATTCGTCCAGGGCAGGTCCGCCGCATTCTTTATGAATCAACGTGAGCATCGTTGTGCCTCATGGGGTTTCAAGGACAAGCCGACGAAGTCGTTCGACCTGTTCAGGACTGCTCAATCGATGATCGCCCGGAATCAGATGGAGTTCGACCGGGAACGCGGGGTCGCGCGAGAGTAGTTGATCGACGAACTCACTGCTCCCGCCCGGCAGAATCACTGTATCTTGGAGACCGTGGAGGATCGTCGTTTTCACCGGTCTGAGTCGATCGAAGCTGGTCTTCCAATAGGCGTCGCTTTCCTCGACCCATTTCCACGAGAGCGGCCAATCCTTGTGGACGGGGTCATCGTCCCAAGGCATCCAGCCGGTATCATGCCATCGTTTTCGCCGGTCGGCCGAAATTTCCCGGGCTCTGACGCCAATAGTATCGAATGCTGGGGCGATGAGAATAAGCTTTTCAACTGCCGAGCATTCCTGGGCCATCATCCAGGCGATCCAGCCACCGAATGAATTGCCGACTATGGTGATCGGCGGTCCATCTTGGAGCATATTCAATACAAGACGCGCATCGGCTATCCAATCGGACAACGTATAGTCGGTGAACGTCCCCCCTGAGTCGCCGAACCCCCGCACATCGTAGCAACAATATCCCCAGTCTTTCTCACGGCACCACTCGGCTAATGCCTTGCTCTTGTTGCCCCACCGTTTCGACAGGAATCCTGTAATGAAGAGGATCTGACGATCCTTTCCTTCGCCACGATCGCCGCGAATCATTTTGCCGTCTGCGGCTGCGAGTTCGAACGGGTGCAGGCCACTCATGTTTGAGTGACCGCCTTGGTGATGAACGGTCCTAGCCGCTGCAGAACCGGCCTTGGAATCTCATGGCCACCACGGAAGCTGTGCCATTCAACCAAGAGTCCAGCGTGAATAAGAGTGTCTCGCAACCTCTCTGCACCAACGTACGGCAGGAGCTCGTCCTGCATCCCGTGGCTTTGAAAGACCGGCAGCCCTTTGCGTTTCTGGAGCAGCGGAGTCCACTCCTGTGTGGCGAGGAGCGTTCCGGACAGTTGGATCAGCCCGGCATAGGGCTGCGTCGTTCTGAGCATTACATCACAAGCAAGCATCGCGCCCTGGGAAAATCCCCCGAGGATGGTCTTGCGCGGGTCTGCGCCGAATTTGTGTTCGACTTCCTTGAGAAACGCCAGCATTGTCTTGCGTGCTGGAGCGAGGCCTTTGGGAATCTCGTTCGAGAGATCGCGGATCCGGCCTGCCGCTTGATCCGCTGCAATGCGTGCCATATCGATTAGCCACCAAGCGCGTGCATCCCTCGGCCCAAAGCTCAACGAGAGCGGGCCTTCGGGAAGCACAAACCTCGTGCCAGTCGGCACGTTCAAGTCGTTGGCCAGCGACACAAGATCGTCCCCCGGCGCGCCGAAGCCGTGCAGCAGCACGACAAGCGGGCCATTCCCGCCTCCCCTTCCATCAGTACCACCCGTGAGACGGACTGTGAGCTCGCCAAGCTTGTCTTGCTTCATCACATCACGATGAGCAACTGACTGCTAAATGCTTGCCCCAGTTGGGAGGAGGGGCTGCGTAGGCGTCCATGCCTGGCTGGTCACTGTAGGGATTTTGCAGCAGGGTGAGCAACCGGTCGATCTCGGAGAAGTCCTTCTGCTGAGCCTTCTCGATGGCTTTCTGCGCCAGATAGTTGCGGAGCACGTACTTGGGATTGATGCTGTTCATGCGTATCAGGCGGTCGCCGTCTCGACTCCTCTCTTCGCGCAACCGGTCCTCGTACCGATGGGCCCACTTGTCGAATGATTCACGATCCAGGAAGAAATCGCGGAGCGGCTCATTTAGCGATACGGTCCCGGTCTGAAACAGGCCCAATGAACGAAAGAAGATCGTGTAATCGACATGGTGCAGGTGCATGAGCGCCAATAGGTCTTGGATCAACGACGCATCGTCCTCCTTCGTCTCGATGAGTCCAAACTTGGCCCGCATCAACTCCATATACCGTCCTTCGCAGAGGGAGGTGTAGCGGTCGAGTGCGGCCTTCAAATCTTCCTTCTGGGCCACCGGGAGCAGCGCTTGCGCCAGACAGCTGAGATTCCAGAGACCGATATAGGGCTGATGATTAAAGGCATAGCGGCCGTTGTGGTCAGAGTGATTACAGATAAAACCAGGATCGTAGTCGTCCATGAACCCGAACGGACCGTAGTCGAGGGTGATGCCATGGATCGACATATTGTCCGTATTCATGACCCCGTGGGCCCAGCCGACGGCCTGCCATTGCGCGATCAGCCTCGCCGTGCGTTCGACGACCTCTGAGAAAAATCGCGCGTACTTCTCCGAGCCATCCACCAGGTGGAAAAAGTAGTTCTCGATGACATAGTCGGCGAGGATTTTAAGCTGCTCATGCTGTTTACGGTAATAGAAGATCTCAAAGGTACCGAAGCGCACATGAGACGGCGCCATCCGCACGAGCATCGCGCCGGTTTCGACCTGCTCGCGATAGACCTGGTGGTCGCTCCCGACGAGACAGAGCGCCCTCGTCGTCGGAATCCCCAGGCCGTCCATCGCTTCGCTGCAGAGATACTCTCGGATAGTCGAACGCAGAACCGCACGGCCATCTCCCTCTCGCGAGAACGGCGTAAGCCCCGCACCTTTCAGATGCAGATCCCACTTCTCGCCCCGTTCGTTTCGTACTTCCCCAAGGAGGATTGCGCGCCCGTCTCCCAGCTGCGGGACATAGACCCCAAACTGATGCCCAGAGTAGAGCATCGCCAGCGGTTCCATGCCTGGCACGAGCATGCTCCCGCCAAACACACCGGCAAACTCCGGGCGCTTGGCTTGCTCCGGATCAAGGTCGATCAGTTCGGCCGCCGCGGGATTGAAGCTTACGAGATGGGGAGGCTC
>JBGPVY010000319.1:0-2901 GCA_041491905.1 Nitrospiraceae bacterium
ATTTGCGAACTTCATGCCAGTTACCATTTATATATATCTTCCACAGGAAACAATAACGTGAACGAAACCAATGCATTATTCCTGACACAAGCTAACCATCCTGCCTCAAACCGAGCCTTGGCGGAGAATGAAGACAGTGCCACGATACCGGGGGCACTGCTCCAGACAATCGAAGCCACCGCATCGACAGGAACACCCGACGGACACGAATCATACGAACGAGGAACGACGCTCAAGAATGTGGGCCTGTTCAGACAGGCAGCAGAACATTATGAGAAAGCCGCACAGGATCCCGCATACGCCCTGAAGGGCTTCGCCCAAATGGGCCTAAGCCTCAAGAAGAGTGGAAAACAGGAAGAAGCCGTCGCGGCCTTTCGCCGAGCCCTGCAAGTGCCCTCGCCATCATTGAAAGAACAAGTGCAGATCCTCTACCTCTTAGGGAGAACGTTAGAGTCACTCGGGCGCATTCCTGAAGCGTTAGAGTCCTATCGATGGCTCCGCCGTGAAGCACCACAATATCGAGATGTTGCCATGCGAATCGAGTCGTTGAGCACGAGACGAAAGCACCACGACAACCGCTAGCCCACATTATTCATGGCGGTTCGTCGCGATTGCAGCAGAAGCGTTCACGAATAATGCAGCCTAGATCTTATCCCACCTGGGCCTTCACGATGGAGCCGACTCCCGCTGCGCAATGCCTTCAATTACCTGCTTGGCTCCCGTCAGCGGTTCCCATCCCATGACTGCAAGAGAATCGCCGACATAGGCTGGAGAACGCATTCCATTCAAGACACAGGTGATGCCCGGAGTACTCGCCAGGACCCACAAGGCCTTTCGTGACAGCGATTCTCCGCGCCTTGCTTCGGGCAACAGGGGATTGAGAGACGCCGACACCGAGGCGGTTTTCGCACGACTGCGTTCTGTGGCTTCTCTCCGGAGCCCGCGCAACAGGGTGAGCAACTGCGGTACATAGCGATCGCGCCAAGCTTCCCATTGCTCGGCAGCCGTTCCGGTCAGATGCCGTGAAAGCTCCTGCACCACTTGATTGACATGAGGCGCGATCATTTGCTGCTCGATCTGCTCCCAATGTTCCAACCCCTGGATCTGAGGCCGCACGCGCGTCAACTCATCGGCCCAGGTGAAGAAGTCGGCCGGGGCCATCCCTTGACCGTTATGTTGAAGGGCCGGGGCAATGGCCGTGCGATACTCTTCTTCAAGCGCTGCGACCGTCCGGCATTGTCGATCGAAGTCTACCGGATCGCCTTCAAGCGGAAAATCCGCCAATCGAAGTACGCCGCTCTTTTTCGTCGGCATGGCATTGAGCGGACGATTGACAAGCACCGCGATCCCTTCTCGTTGCGCCACCTCCAACACCGTCTCCTGCTGATCCACTCCGGTATTGGGCGTCACCAGCGCGCCTGCCTCATAGAGATTCATGGGGCATTGCAGCACCGCGAAGTGGTGGCGGTCCATGCCCTGTGACGTAGCGGCAGCTCGCGCCGCGTCGCACATGCATGAGAGCGAGGTCGCCTCGGCATCCGATGGATCTACCGCGACCGTATTCGACGACAGGCCATAATAGCGAATCTGTCCTGCCGCCACTTGCGACTCAAAAAACGTGAAGGCCTGCGCAATCCGGCGATAAAAGGCATCCCGCGCCGCCGCGAGATCTCCACCATCATGATGCGCTGCCTCGGACAGAAAGTATTCGGGGTTGTGCAGCAGACAGACGTCGAGAGTGGCCAACCCAAGCCGATCCAGTGACAGTGCGAGCTGATCGGTCAGATACTCCGGGTGGATACAATGCCAGATACCCTCGCCATATTTGACCATATCAGGGTAGGGGCGCCCAGCCTGTTCTCGTGCTTCCGCCTGTTTCAAGTTGTCCCCTTGCACATATCCGATCTTCGAGACTACGATCACCTCTTCACGAGCTAGCTCGCCGCTCTTGATCAACTCGCGTAAGACAGAGCCGACCAGGCGCTCACTGTCGCCGTCCATGTAATTCGTCGACGTGTCGATCAGGTTCACGCCTTCTCGCAGAGCCTTCGTGAGCGCGGCTCGATGCTCTAGCTCCCTCGTATCGACCCGATAGGTTCCGAACCCCAGTCGGGACGTTGTCAACGCCCTGTTGCCGAACCGACCATACCCATGTTCCATGCGGCCGTCATGGCGTGACTGACTCACGATGCGCGCGGCATACCGGGCTGTCCCCTCGGGACTGGCCGACCCGGGAAGCGCCGCTCCCTGCAAGAGTGTCTGTTGGGTCGTCTGATCCGTTCGCCGCGACGCCGACAGCAGCGCCTCGGTGACCTCCCGCGCATCGGTGAGGGGACGCTGACAGGAAAAGTTCCGACAGATATAGAGTGCCGCCTTCCCCTCCACCAACCCCTTGCCGGCCAGCAGGGGATGACCAGACGGCCGGCCCATTCCATCGCTGCAGGCAATCACGCGATGAGGTAAAAACACCTCACGCACGGTGAGTTGCAATGCCTCCAGCCCAGGATCGTTGGCCGCCCCGACAAAAGCCAATTCAATCGGCCCTTCCGCTAACAAATCCACCGCGGCAAGACTCTTGGCAAAGGCCCTCGGATACTTGGCCATTTGGCGGCCATAGGCGCGAATCCCGCCAATCGCTGCCTCGCGCAGATCCTGGCGATCGTAGTGAAACGAGAGTCTGGCGAGGGCTGAGACCGCCACGGCGTTTCCACTGGGCGTCGCACCATCCGCCCCCTCACGCGCTCGGATGATCAGCGTTTCATGCGTCTTCGCGGTGGTGTAGAACCCCCCTTGCTCCTCATCCCGAAAGGAGCCCACCATCCGCTCTCCAAATTGAAGCGCGTCAGTGAGATACCGTTCCTGACCACAGGCCTCATAGAGGTCGATCAATCCTTCTGCCAG
>JBGPVY010000320.1:0-2893 GCA_041491905.1 Nitrospiraceae bacterium
GGGAAAATGTCCACCCGCATCTTTTGATAGGACACGGCTCCGAGCACGAGCACGATCATGCAGATCGCAAAGACGGCGTAGGGATTCTTGAGCGAAGCGCGGGTCAGCATCGGGTGTCAGCCATCAATAGGGATCGATTCCATTTGAGCCAATAACGGCAGATGTCGCCTGTACAGTGAATGAGTTCGTCGAAGGTTCCGGGCTTCACGACATAACCGTTCGCGCCGCTGGCATAGCAGCGTGCCAGGTCGGTCTGGTCGTCCGACGTGGTGAAGACGACGACAGTGATGGCAGCGAAGTGGGCATCGGCACGGAGGCGTTTCAAAAAGTCGCAGCCGTTCTGTCGGCCAAGCTTGAGATCGAGCAGAATCAAAGCGGGGAGAGGGTGGTGGTGGACGCGGTCCTCCAGAAAATGGAATGCCGCCTCCGCGTCATGCTCGGTATACAGCACAACATTGAGGCTGGTTCGCGCCAGTGCGAGGCGAAAGAGTTCGCACTCGCCAGGACTGTCTTCGATCAAGAGGATGGAGGGGTGCGTCACCATATATAAAGAGGACATCAGCAGGGACTGTGCCGAGCTCGAAGATGAGAAGTGAGTGAATGTAATTGAAATGAATAACAGTGAGTTATATCTATAAAGGTGATGTGATTGGTGAGGCAATAGAGGACAGGGAATTGGGGAGAAATTCCAGAGTAGAAGGGAAAAATTCCAGAACGCCAAAAGAGCGGGTCCTGTCGCTGACCAGCCCAGCCGGCTTCGCACCCCGCCCGGTGTGGGGACCCCGCTGCAGGCGGCTGGGCTCCCAGGTCAGCGCCACCCGCTGAGGAAATCATCTCGCCCTAGGGGGAGGGGAGAAACGAGCGAGCTTGGAAGGAGCATTTATATTTTGTTCGACGCGCGCACGGTGGGACCGATCCATGCCACCTCGAAGCCCATCTCGACAGGAGGGGGAGGAGAAGCGAGCGTGCTTGGAAGGAGCATATATATTTATCTGAATTAACTACTGTCTGCCCGCGCTCCACAAATGCAGGTATTTTTGGATTCCTTGGATTGACACAAATGTCATCGGTCGGTAGCCTGTATTTCAATACGCAGCAGGCTTAGTCGTTAGAGCCCTCATCGAAGGATGTATCACGAATGAGTCATAAATGAGTCGATAGGTCAGTCCCAGAAGGAATAGACTTTATCCGGCGCGCTCAGGAGGTAGCAGACGTTTGTGGACAGCATACCGAACATTATCTTCCAATGTTAGGGAAGACTGCACCTCAGATTTTTGACAACTTAGGTACGGTATTGTCCTTTCTATATAGAATGGGCGCGTGTTGGTGGGGTTGTAGAGGAGGTGATCACCTAGTTGAGTATATTGTTGGTCGATCCAGCAGTACAGCACTGGCAGCCCTCTCACTGATGAGGTTCGGATACTATGATGAGGCACTTAGTCTCGTACGCAACGTGGGCGAGGCAGCTAATCTTCTTACTCTGTTTAATAGAGAAAACTCATCACTTGAAAAGTGGCGGTCATCCAACGACCGTTCCCGCAAGTCCCAGTTCTCCCCGGTAAAAGTCCGACTAGCCTTAGAGAAGCTTGGCCTTAAAGGCCTCGGAATAATAGATGAAGCCAGGTATCGGAAACTCTCTACTGTTGGAACTCATCTTTCGCCTCAGACAAAGCCGCAGAACTTCAATCCTATGGGAGTGGCAACGCTTGGCGCACTCTTCCAAGAGATAGGGGTTCTTGTCACGCTGAATGAAATAGCAACTGCTATAGGATTAGCTCCGCCAGCTGCAATGCTACTGAAGCTCCCCAAAGACAGTTGGTTGCATTTGAAGCCAGCCGTAATCAATCTGTTGTCGTCTGTGGGAAGGATCCAGGCCACTGAACTTGATGAAGTGATGCGTGTCTTAAGAGATAAGCTCACAGAAATGAGAGAGCAGCAAGGGTCGTAGGAACCGTTTCGATCTGAACAAGATCCCTAGCCCCGCCAGCCGCCCACCACGTCCGGTTTGTTTCTTGGCTAAAAGTCCGAAACGTTTCACATTTTACGTTTCACGTTTCACGAGAGGAAAGAAGCGTCATTCGCATCTCGCTGAAAGTCGAACGTTTCACGTTTTACCTTTCACGAGGCACGTGCTGCGTGGGGTGTGGAACGCTGACCGGTCTCGGTCATGTGGCGAGTCCGTATTTCTTCAGCTTCGTGAGGAGCGTTTTGTAGTCGATGTCGAGCGTTTTCGCCGCTTGGGTCTTGTTGCCGCCGCTGGCATCGAGGACGCGCCGGATGTGGAGCCGTTCGATCTCTTCCAGGGACAGGTGCGTGTGATCGCCCGTCTGAAGCGAGCTTCGGGTTTTCGGCAACAGCGCGAGGACTTCTTCTCGACTGATCGGACCCGTTCCATTGCTCATCAGCACAATTCCCTCAAGAACATTGCGCAGTTCACGCACGTTGCCGGGCCAACTGTGGGCGGTAAGCGCTTGCACGGCCTCAGGTGAAATAGTTCGTTTCGTGGCGCCGGGGAAACGCAGGGTTGAGAGGATGTGTTCTGCAAGTTTCGGAAGGTCTTCTTTCCGCTCGTGGAGCGGAGGCACGCGCAGGGTGACGGTATTGATGCGGTAGAGCAGGTCGTCTCGGAAGCGGCCTTGGTGAACGAGTTCTTGGATGTCCTGGTTCGTGGCTCCGACAACACGGACGTCGGCCTGGAGCGTACGCGTGCTGCCGACGGGGCGGTACTCGCCACGATCCAGGAAGCGTAGCAGACTCACCTGCATCGGGCCTGACATCTCGCCCAGTTCATCCAGGAAGAGCGTGCCCCCTTCAGCGGCGGCGATGAGTCCAGGTTTCGCAGCGGTCGCGCCGGTAAACGAGCCTTTTTCGTGGCCGAAGAGTTCGCTCTCCA